>CAWUMD010000064.1:0-11249 GCA_963923365.1 uncultured bacterium | reverse complement strand
TGACCCACGACGTGGACGAAGCCGTGCTGCTCTCGGATCGCATCGTGATGCTCACCAACGGCCCCGGCTCCAAGATCGGCGGGATCCTTGAGGTGGACATCCCCCGGCCGCGCCAGCGCCTGGAGGTGGTGCACCACCCCAGCTACTACAGCCTGCGCTCGGAAATCATCTACTTCCTCAACCAGCAGAAGCGGGTCAAGCAGTGGCGGGCTAAGCCCCACGCCGTGGTCAGCCGCCACGGTCTGGAGAAGGTCAACCTCGACCTCGGCTTCGTCCCCCTGGCGGCCTGTGCACCCCTGGCGGTGGCCGAGGCCAAGGGTCTGTTCGTCAAGCACGGCCTCGATGAAGTCAACCTGATCCGGGAAACCAGCTGGCGCGGCATCGTCGACGGCCTGGTGGGCGGTTACCTGGATGCAGCCCAGATGCCCTCAGGTATGCCCGCCTGGATGACCGTCGGCGGTCACAACGGCACGCCACTGCCCATCGTCAGCGCCCTCACCCTGAGCCGCAACGGTAACGGCATCACCCTCGGTCGCAAGCTGCGCGAGCAGGGCATCGAAACGGTGGCCGACTACCACCGCTTCCTGAAGACCCACGAGCGCGAACCCCACAACCTGGGGATCGTTCACCCCGCCTCGATGCACAACCTGCTGCTGCGCTACTGGCTGGCCAGCAACGGCATCGACCCGGATCACGATGTGCACCTGCAGACCCTACCTCCGGCCCAGATGCTGGCCGACATCAAGGATGGCAGCATCGACGGCTACTGCATCGGCGAGCCCTGGATCTATCGCGCCACCCGGGACGGCCACGGCTTCCCGATCGCCGGTGACCTGGAAATCTGGCCGGGCCACCCCGGCAAGGTGCTGGGGGTGCGCGAGGACTGGGCCAACCAGTATCCCAACACCCATGTCGCCCTCACCAAGGCCCTGCTGGAAGCCTGCGAGTACTGCGCCGATCCAGCCCACTGGGCCGAACTGAGCGAACTGCTCAGCGATCGCCGCTACCTGGGCATGAAGGCCGAGTACATCCGCTTCAGCGAGCAGCCCCAGGGCGATCGCGCCGAGGCGGAAGTGCCCCACCACCTGTTCTTCGGCGCCGGGCTTAACCGTCCCAGCCGGACCGAGCATCTCTGGATGCTCACCCAGATGGCTCGCTGGGGCGAGGTTCCCTTCCCCCGCAACTACGTGGAGATTCTGGAACGGGTCTGCCGCGTCGGCGTCTTCAGCACCGCCGCCCGGGAACTGGGTCTGGCCGACGTCAGTTACCAGCGTCAGAGCATCGATCTGTTCGACGGCATTCCCTTCAATGCCGAAGACCCGCTGGCCTACCTCAACCAGCTGGAGATCAAACGCGACTTCAGCGTCGCCGAAATCTCCCTCGACCAACGTCCCCAAGCCGCCTGAGGAGTCGTGTCATGCAGTCCGCCACCCTACCCCGTCCGGACGGCAGCGCATCCCGCGCCGCCACTCCCTTCCTGAGCATCGACAACATCAGCAAGGTCTACCCGACTCCCCGTGGGCCCTACACGGTCCTTGAAGGCGTCAACCTGACCGTCAACGAAAGCGAGTTCATCTGCGTGATCGGCCACTCCGGCTGCGGCAAGTCGACCCTGCTGAACATGGTCTCGGGCTTTGCTCACCCCAGCAGCGGCAACGTTCTGCTCAAGGGTCAGCCGATCCGCGAGCCCGGTCCCGACCGCATGGTCGTGTTCCAGAACTACGCCCTGCTGCCCTGGATGACCGCCTACGAGAACATCTATCTGGCGGTCGAGTCGGTCAACCCCAACCTGCGTGAGGGCGAGCGGCGGGAAATCGTCCGCGAGCACCTGGCGCTGGTAGGCCTGAGCGAGGCCGCCGACAAGAAGATCACCCAGCTCTCCGGCGGGATGAAGCAGCGGGTGGCGATCGCCCGCGCCCTCTCCATCCGCCCCGAGGTGCTGATCCTCGACGAACCCTTTGGGGCTCTCGATGCGATCACCAAGGAGGAGCTGCAGGAGGAGCTGCTGAAGATCTGGAACACCCAGAAGTGCACCGTGCTGATGATCACCCACGACATCGACGAGGCGCTGTTCCTGGCGGATCGGCTGGTGATGATGACCAACGGTCCCGCCGCCCGCATCGGCGAGGTCCTCGACATCAGCTTCCCCCGTCCCCGCAACCGCGAGGAAATCATGGAGGACCCGCTGTACTACGACCTGCGTAATCAGGCCCTCGACTTCCTCTACAGCCGCTTCGCCCACGACGACGAATAGCCACAGTCTGCGGTTGTCTCCGTTCCCTCAGCCATGGCACTGGCCATGGCTTTTCCACTGTTGCGATCCCCCAGGAGAGTGGTCCGATGAGCCCAACACCCCTACCCTTGAGAACCTTCAAACGCCAGCAGATGCTGCCCAAAGGGTCCTATTGGCATATACGCGAAGGGCTGATCCGCAGCATCACCTGGGATGAGGAGGGCAACATCATCGCCCTGGGGCTCTGGGGCCCGGGTGACATCGTCAGCAGTCAGCTGAGCAGCCTCGACCTGTTCGAGCTGGAATGCCAGACCCGCGTGGTGGTGGAAGCACTGGAAACGGAAACGGTCGATCGGAACGCGCTGATGACCCAGCATTTCCGCTGTACGGAACAGTTGCTGAGCATCAGCCGCACCCGTCGTGCCGAGATTCGCCTGGCCAGACTACTGGAATGGCTGGCCCGCCGCTTCGGCCTACCGGAGATGGAGGGGTACACCATCCATCTCGACCGTATCTACCTGACCCACGGCAGCCTGGGGGATCTGAACTGCTCCACCCGGGTCACCATCACCCGGCTCCTCAACAGTTTCGAGGTCCAGGGGGCGATCGCGTACCACAGTCGCCGCACCATGTGGATCAACCCCGGCAAACTGCCGCACCGGGCCCCAGGCGGCTGGCTGCGGGCGGCCTGATTGCAATCGGGGCAAACCGCCCACACCCCGTCTGATGGACCCAGTGGCCTGGCCTGCCCTGGAGTGCAGAAAGCGCTCGGATACCCTCCGAGCGCTTTCTGTTTCTGATAGAACAGATGAGCCTGAACGCTGGGGTTTTTATGAACAGAGCGCGGGCATTCCGCGAGCGTCCGGCCACCCCAGCCGACCGACCCCTATGCCCCCGAACACCAATTTCCCCCTGGGGCCCCAGTCCGACAGCATCCGCGATGTCCTCGGCTGCACCAGAACGGGCGCCGACACCATGCTGATCTCCTGAGAGTCCCTCTGGCCCATGTCATCTCCCCCCGAGCACTATCCGACCGCCAAGATCGCGCGTCCTGCCCGCGCCCCCATCGGTCCGCGCCAGGCTCCTGGCAGCCAAGGCTGGGGCTACGCTCTGTGGGGACTACCACCTCTGGCGATCGCCCTGGTCACCTGGCCGGGGTCTCAGCCCCCCAGCCTGGCTCAGGCCCTGATCCCCATCACCGTCGTAACTGTCTGGGCGTTGGGCCTGGCCCGTCTGCCGGAACGTCAGCTACCCCTCACCGCTCGCCGCTCCGCCGTACTGGTCCTGACCCTGCTGGTCATCCGCTACCTCAGCTGGCGCCTCACCAGCACCCTCAATTTCGAGACCCCGGCCAGTGGTGCCATCAGTCTGCTGATGCTGATGGCGGAGCTCTGGCTGCTGATCACAGGGTTCATCCCGTTGGGGCTCACCTGGGCAGGCCAGCCTCCGATCGAGCAGGAAGCCAATCAGGCCGCGGACGTTCTGCAGCAGCAGATCGAGCAGGGTCTGCAGCCCGTTCCCAGCGTGGATGTCGTCATCCCCAGCTGCGGCGAACCGCTGGCCGTGGTCGAGCGCAGTCTGCGCGGTTGTCTGGCCCTCGACTATCCCCGATTTCAGGTCTGGCTGCTCGACGACAGCGGTCGGGATGCGCTCCGCCAGCTCAGCCAGGACCTTGGCTGTCGTTACCTCAGCCGCTGCGATCGCCACCACGCCAAAGCCGGAAACCTCAACCATGCCCTGCCCCATCTGCAGGGAGAACTGCTGGTGGTGTTCGATGCCGATGTTGTCCCCGTTCAGTCCTTCCTCAGGCGCACCGTGGGCCTGTTCCAGGATCCGCGGGTGGGCTTCGTCCAGACACCCCAGTCCTACATGACCGCTGATCCGGTGATCCGCAACCTGCGGCTGGAGCAGTGGCTGATGCCTGACGAGGAAGCCTTCTATCGCTGGGTCGAACCCACCCGCCAGGCCGTCGGTGCCGTGGTCTGTGCCGGCACCTCCTTCGTCATGCGTCGGTCTGCGCTGAACCGGATCGGTGGCTTCGAAACCGCCACCACCTCGGAGGATCTGGCCACCGGGATCCGGCTGACTGCGGCCGGCTATCGCAACCTTTACCTGGACGAGAAGCTGAGCGCCGGACTGGCGCCCCTCACCCTGTCTGCCATGGCCCGCCAGCGCAGCCGCTGGGCCAGCGGCACCCTCCAGACCCTGAGTACCCCGGCCAACCCCCTGCGCATCGCCGGTCTCCGCCCAGTGCAGCGCCTCGCCTACCTGGAGGGAATCCTCCACTGGCTGAACGGGATTCCCCAACTGCTGCTGCTGCTGATGCCCCTGTCCCTGGGGCTGCTGGGCATCGTGCCGATTCGGGTGGAAGGCCACGCGCTGCTGGCCATGGCGGTGCCGCTTTACCTGGGCAACCTGCTGCTGGCCCGCTGGTTCAGTCGGGACGCCCGATCCGCTCTGCTGCCGGAACTCTATCGTTGGGTCTTTCTGGTGCCGATTCTCACCGCCGTGATCCGCACCCTGCGGGGACGCCCGCTGCACTTCCGGGTCACCCCCAAGTCGCGGCCCAGCGGTCAGGCCAGCGCCCCCAGTTGGGGGCTGATGCTACCCCTGCTGGGGCTGCTGGCCCTGCAGGTCCTCAACCTCAGCCATCTGCTCTGGGGGACCGGTCCCGCTACCACCCAGGCCTTCTCCGACGCCAGTCGCCAGTTCAGTCTCTTCTGGAGCAGCATCAGTGTCCTGCTGCTGCTGGCCTCCATCCGCATCTGCTGGGATCGGCCGCAGACCGACGATAATCCCTGGTTTGCCCTGGAATCCGCCCCGGTTCAGCTGCGCGCCCAATCGCAGTGGCTGCCCGCCCGGTTGCTCAGCATCAGCGAGAGTGGACTCGAACTGGCCCTGGAACAGGGACCGGGGCAAACGGTCCTGCAAAACCCCAACCAGCCGCTGCAGCTGTTCTGGCCAGCCACCCTGACGGAACCGCTACCCCTGCAGGTACAGGCCGTTCGCCAGCCGGGGGCAGCCATCCTGATCGGCGCCTGCTGGCGCCCCCTCACCCCAGAGCAGCGCGAGCAGCTTCAGACCCTGCTCTATCGTCGTCCCAATCTCTGGCCCGTCCGTCAGGCCCCGAACGAACTCCTGGGCTGGCTGGCGGTCGGGAAACGGCTGCTGCAACGGATGCCGTCCCAGGGCTGGTTTCACCACAGTCGGTTGCCGCTGCGGTATCCCCATGTCACCCCACCGCTCGACCACAGCGGCAGAGCTCCCAGCTGGTGAATCCGCCCCCCGAACAGAAAAAGGGGGCATCCGCTTGGATGCCCCCAGGGCAGGGAGAGACGCTCAGTTAGGAACTCGGCCATGGCCTCCCGCCCCGCAAGGGCGGGAATTACCATTTCAGACTTCGGTCAGGCGAAGCGGTTTGAGCAGATCGATGGACAACGTCCCATCGAGGAAACTGCCCTTCACCGCCAGCTCGTCCCGAGCTTCGACAATGGCCGACAGACGCACCAGATCCTTGGTGATCCGGGCTTCGAGCAGGCGGGCCCCAGCGGCGCGGGCGGTGGTGGCCACCCGGTCCAGCACGGACTGAACGGCATCCTGAGACAGATTCACGATCGAGGCTTCAACCCAGTACAGCGTCATGAGGTGCTGTTCTCACTCCAGATCAAGAGGGACAGTGGTCGTAGCATTGGTGACCCCATCGCTGATGAAGGATGGGGGAAAGTCGGGCGGCGATCGCTACCAGTCCGACTGGGACTGTTCCAGCCAGAAATCTACCCGCCGGTCCTCCAGCCAGGCCAGCGCAGCCTGCAGCGTGGCATCCGAACCCTGGAGGGTGACGTGAAACCAGCCCGAGGCGCGATCGGTCTGGCTGAGCAGAGCCGAAACGATATTCAGATGCAGGTTGAACTCCCGCACCAGAGCAGACAGCACCGGCTGGTCATGCAGTTCCGCGGGAATCCGCAACCGCAGGCTGACGGCTTTGTCCTGGCGAACTGCAGCGGGGGTAGACACAGACATGGCATCAGACTCCTGAGAAGAATGCGATACACATCGAGGGCAATCAGGCGACCCGTAACTCGGGTTGAGCCAGGTGCGGCAGGATATCGGCCACAATCCGCATCCGTCGATTGCGTTCGTAGGTGATCACCCCACGCCGTTCAAAGGCATTCAGCAGGCGGGTAATCGTCACGCGGGTAGAGCCGGTGAGTTCGCCCAGGGTCTGATGCGTGAGATAGATGCGATCGAGATCAATCAGAAATCCGTTGTTGCTGATGCTGCCGAACCGTTGTCCCAGCCATTCCAGCAGGCGAGAAAACCGGGTTTCGGCCAGACGCGTACGGGTAATGCTCAGCAGTTGCTCGGTGGCCCCGAAATGCTCGGTGAGCACGGTCGCCAGATCCAAATCCAGGGGATCTACAGCTTCAATGACCGTTGCCGTCAGGGCTTCAAGTTCAAAGGGGTTGAGGGAGCTCAGACGGCTGCTGACGATATCACCGGGGCCCCAGAGGCCCAGCGCCACCGCTTCACCTTCCTCATCCCAGGTGAGGCTGCGAACCAGCCCCTCACGGATGCGCCAGAACTGACCCTTGGGCAGATTCTGACGGCGCTTCAGTTCACGGGTTACGGGTCGAAACAGAGTCGTAGTCGTCATCGGAGGGGTTGCTCGCAAGAGAGAGGTCAGGGTGCAGAGGAGCGGAAGCCGGACAGCTCATTCGCATACAGGGACAGGTCATGGGTTTAACTCCGTGGGGACCCCCAGAGTGGTCGTCCGTTGCCGTTGACGCGGCTGCCAGAAACAACGGTTTTCCGATAGGGATTAGCTTGAATAAGAGAATATCACGATCTTCGAGAAATGGCACTAATCCCCGAAGAATATTGAGATTTTTCCAGATCGGCGATAAGCCATACCTCAAAAGGCTTTCAGGCTTTACACCTACACCTCTAAGATCGAATCACCGACAGAAAGACGGGGATTAGGTACACCCCTGGCAAGGACAAAGGGATGCGATCGTCCTGTCCCGTCGGCCCTACCTGCAACCGAGATCAGCAACAGGCCACTGACCAGGTCAAGCCAGCCTTTGCCTGCAAGTTAATTTCAATAACTGATCCCTCTATCCAGCAGACAGGAGAACAGCTACCCCGGACATAGACCTGTCCGGAAGGTCGTCCGGGGCCATGCAGGCGCCGTTTCTTCTACAGGAAAGTTGCAAACAGGCCATCCTCTGACATAGGCTGAGTCCAGCCAGTTGATAACCAGTTGCAGGAAGCTATCGTCATGGCGACCATCGAGTCATTCCCAGCCTCTCCCCCGGTACGGCGGCTGCAGCGGGGCGAGACCCTAAGTACCGGTCCCTGGCAGATCCACGAGGGCTACGTGCGGGCGCTCACCTGGGACGAGGACGGAGAGCTGATCACCCTGGCCCTCTGGGGCCCGGGTGATTGTCTGCCCGCCGAAGTGATCGAGGTTCATCCCTACGTCCTGGAGGCGCTCACCCCCTGCTGTCTGAGGATCGTGCCCCACGATCCGGGGGTGAGCGCGGCCGCGTCTGCTGGGCTGCGGGGCGAGGTGCTACTCTCCATCGTCGGCTGCCGCCGGGTCTCCAGCCGACTGCTGAAACTACTGCTCTGGATTGGGGCTCGCTTCGGCTCTCCCACCCGGAATGGCTGGCAGGTGGATCTCCCCCTCTCCCACCAGACCCTGGCGGAGCTGATCGGCAGCACCCGGGCCACGATTACCCGTCTGCTCGGGCAACTGGAGCAGGAAGGACGCCTGCAGCGCGGTCTCGGCCAATCCCTGGTGATCACCCACGACAGCCTGAGCCCATGCGCCTGACCCTGGACCAGCTGCTCTCGCCGCCGCAGCTGCATGACCTGATCGCGGAGATTGGGGCCGGTGAGTGGATCGATGGCCAGCAGACGGCAGGCTGGCATGCCCGGGCTGTGAAACGGAACCTCCAGCTGAGTCGCCAGGACCCCCGCTATGCGAGTGCCAGTGAACAGATCTGCGTCCTGCTGCGATCGCACCCGCTGATTCAGGCGGCCGTGCAGCCCCGCCAAATCCACTCCCTGCTGTTCAGCCGCTACGGCGCGGGGATGGAGTACGGTCGCCACGTCGACAATGCCTTTATGGGTGAGCAGGGCCAGTACCGCTCCGATGTCTCCTTCACCATCTTCCTCACGGCCCCCGAGGACTACGGCGGTGGTGAGCTGGTGATTGAGGACTGCTGTGATGAGCAGTCCTATCGTCTCGCTGCCGGATCGGTGCTTCTCTATCCCTCGTCGAGCCTGCACCGGGTCGCTCCGGTGACCCGGGGCGAACGCTGGGTCTGTGTCGGCTGGATTGAAAGCCGCATCCGTGACCCCCGCCAGCGGGAGATCCTGTTCGACCTCGACACCGCCCGCCGGACGCTGTTCGCCCGCGACGGCAAATCGGAACTGTTCGATCTGCTCAGCAAGAGCCACAGCAACCTGCTGCGGCTCTGGGCCGACTGACTATTTCCAGCCCACCGCCGTCATCAGCTTCACCGCCTCGGCATTGTTGGCCCCGTAGGATTGCACATTCACCGGGTCTGCCTGGAAGGGGCCGAAGGCCCTGACCGTGGCATCCGCCGCCGCCGTCCCCCGGGCCGGGTATTCGTGGGTGCCGCGGACGAAGGCCTGCTGCCCCTCCGGCGAGGCCAGAAACTCCAGGAAGGCGATCGCATTCTCCCGGTGGGGCGAGTGGGTCAGCACACCGGCCCCACTGATATTGATGTGGGTCGGCTGCGGGAAGAGCACTCCGACCCTGGCAGCGATCGCCCGGGTGTCCGGGTTGTCGGAATCCAGCATCCGGGCCAGGTAGTAGTGGTTCACCAGGGCCACCCCACAGACACCACTGGCCACATCCTTGATCTGAGTGGTGTCGTTGCCCTGGGGGGGACGGGCCACGTTGGCCATCAGTCCCTTCAGCCAGCGTTCGGTGGCCGTGGCCCCCCGACTGGCAATCTGCGCCGCCACCAGTGACTGGTTGTAGATGTTCTCGGAGCTGCGCAGGCAGAGCCGACCCCGCAGCCGGGGGCTGGCCAGATCCTCGTAGGTACGGATTTCAGAGGGCTGCAGCTCGGCCCGGTTGTAGACCACCACCCGGGCCCGGCGGGCAAAGCCGAACCAGCGGCCCTGGGGATCCCGCAGATCCGCCGGGATGTCACGGCTGAGGACGGTCGACTGCACCGGCTGGAACAGCCCCGCCTGCTCCGCCCGCCAGAGACGCCCGGCATCCACGGTGATCAGAACATCGGCCGGGCTGGTGACGCCTTCGCTGCGGATGCGCTCGATCAGTTCCGCGTCCTTGCCCTCAATCTTGTTCACCCGGATACCGGTGCGGCGGGTGAAAGCCTCGTACAGGGCGTTGTCGGTGTTGTAGTGGCGGGCCGAGTAGACATTCACGACCTTCTCGTCCGCCCTGGGAGCGACACAGGCTCCCAGCAGGGCCAGCAGGGGTAGCCAGGCAGAACGCAGCAATGAACGGCTCATGGAAGTTCTCCAGCGTGGATCAGAGGTGGAGTTCGGACTGATGGCTGCGGCGCAGCTGCCGACTGAGCAGCAGCACCGGCACCAGGGCCGAGAGCAGAATCGTCAGGGCGGGGGCGGCCGCTTCCGCCAGCCGTTCGTCGGAGGCGTACTGGTAGACGCGCACGGCCAGGGTGTCGTAGTTGAAGGGACGCATCACCAGGGTGGCGGGCAGCTCCTTGATCACATCCACAAACACCAGCAGCAGCGCCGAGAGCAGGCTCCCCCGCAGCAGGGGCAGGTGGATACGACGCAGGGTACCGGTGGTCGTTTCCCCCAGACTACGGGCCGCTTCATCGAGACTGGGGCGAATTTTCTCCAGGCCTGCCTCGATGCCCGAGAGCGCCACCGCCAGGAAACGGACCAGGTAGGCGAACACCAGGCCCAGCAGGGAACCGCTGAGCACCGCCCGTCCCTCCGGCGTCAGGGGGGCCAACCAGCGATCGCCCATCCCCAGCACCAGCAGGATGCCGACCGCCAGCACTGACCCCGGTACGGCATAGCCGAGCGCGGCAACCCGCACCGACGTGCGAATCAGGCGCGTGGGCTGCAGGCGCCGGGCGTAGGCCAGGCCCAGCGCCACCGCCACCGCCAGCAGCGCGGCCAGAGCCGCCAGCCCGAGGGTGTTCTGCAGCAGCAGCCCGAAGTCGCTGTCAGGCAGCACCTCCGCATCCAGCGGCTGCAGCTGCAGCTGAATCAGCACTCCCAGGGGAAGCACCAGTGCCAGCAGCACCGGCAGCAGACAGACCAGCGTGGCGAGCCAGCCCAACAGCCCCGTCAGCTGAATCGGCGGGGGGACCTGCCGACCGGCTGACGTATCGAAGAACCGGGCCTGCCGCCGGGAGCTTCGCTCCAGCAGAATCAGTGCCAGGGCAAACAGCATCAGCAGCCCGGCCAGTTGGGCCGCACCGGCGCGATCGCCCAGACCCAGCCAGGTGCGGTAGATACCGGTGGTGAAGGTCTCCACCCCGAAGTACTGCACCGTACCGAAGTCACTCAGGGTCTCCATCAGGGCCAGGGCCAGCCCGGCCCCGATGGCAGGCCGTGCCAGGGGCAGCGCCACCCGCCGGAAGGCGACCGGGAAACTGCAGCCGAGACTGCGGGCCGCTTCGAGGGTACGGCTCGACTGAGCCAGAAAACTGGCCCGGGTGAGCAGGTAGACGTAGGGGTAGAGGGTGAGGCTGAACAGGGCGATCGCCCCACCCAGGGAGCGGATCGGCGGAAACCAGTAGTCCCCGGGGTGCTGCCAGCCGAACCAGGTGCGCAGCAACGACTGCACAGGCCCGCTGTAGTCGAGCAGGTCGGTGACCGTATAGGCCAGCAGATAGGCCGGCACCGCCAGGGGCAGCAGCAGCACACCATCCAGCCAGGCCCGCCCCGGAAAGCGACAGAAGCTGACCAGAGCCGCCGTCGGCACCCCCAGCAGCAGCACGCGGGTCACCGGATCGTGGCTACGTCCGTCATA
>CAWUMD010000063.1:0-11279 GCA_963923365.1 uncultured bacterium | reverse complement strand
CAAACCGGCAGCCACCCCACCCGGAACTCTGAACAAGGCCCTGGCCGAGACCCTGGTCCAGGAGTGGCTGGCCGCCAAGGCCGAGGCCATGGGCAAGCAGCATGACCTGACGGCACTGCCCAAGGTATTGGCCGATCCGATGCTCAGCCTCTGGCGGGGCAGAGCGGAATCAGCCAAGCAGGCAAACGAGTACCGGCTCTACGAGCATCAGGTCAGTGTTAGTGAGGTCAGGAGCACCGCTCCCGACCGGGGTGAGGTGATCGCTCGCATCCGGGCCGTCGAGAAGATCTACGCCCAAGGCTCCGGCAAACTACTCAGCCAGACCAACGACCCCTCTCTGACAATCACCTACCGGCTGGTGAAACAGGGAGACAGCTGGCGGATCAGCGAAAAGTTGGACTGATCGATTCCCTGTCGTCTGTACGACAATGGATCCTGCAGTCCATCAGGTAATGGCGGTTGGGTGCAGAGCTGTTCCAGGCCTACGAGCCCCTGGTGATCTGGATGGGCCTGGGTCTGCTGATCGGCGCCCGTCTGCCGCGACTGCTGCCCCGTCTGCTGGGCCGACTGCTCTACTGGGTGGGGGTGCCGATTCAGGTGCTGGCCCTGACCCGCCGCACCAGTTTCGAGGCTGCCCTGTCCCTGTCCTCCCTGGTCACGGTGGGCGTACTGGTTGTCGGGCTGCTGCTGGCCTGGGCGCTCGTGCAGCGCCAGTCAACCGAGGATGAGCGGTATGAAGGCAGCTTCCTGCTCTCGGCCATGCTGGGCAACGTCGGCTTCATTGGCCTGGCCGTCGCTCCCGCTCTGATCGATCCCGCCTACCAGGGCTGGCTGGTGCTCTACAGCGTCACCCACAATCTCGCGGGCACCTACGGTCTCGGCGTGGTCGTGGCCAGCCGCTTCGGCGCCCGGCACCACCACACCAGTCTGGCGGGCAGCATCTCGCACCTGCTGACGGTGCCCTCCCTCTGGGCCTTCGCAGTGGGGATGCTGCTGCACGGTCTGGACTTTCCGGCCCCGGTCGAAGAGGGGCTGCAGTCAGGACTGGGCATCGTTGTTGCCGGAGCCCTGCTGCTGGGGGGGCTGCGCCTGCGCCAGATCAATGGGCTGCGCAGCCTGCGTCAGGCCCTGCCCCCAGCCCTGATCAAGGTGGTGGCCCTGCCGCTGATCACCGGCATCGGCCTCGGACTCGCCGGGCTCTCGGGTGACAGTCGGCTGGCGCTGGTGCTGCAGGCGGGCATGCCCACGGCCCTGGGGGGGCTGATTCTGGCGGAGGAATACGACCTCGACCGCGACCTGATCGCCAGCTCGATCGTACTCACCACCCTGGGCCTGTTTCTGACCATTCCCCTCTGGTTGCTGCTGTTCGGGGGCCGCTTCAACCCCCAGTGGCTGCTCAGCCTTCAGTAGCCCGAATCGACGGGCGGGAAGGTGCCGCAGGGGTCGTCATCGAGCACGCCGGTCCAGGCCGCCAGCGCCGCGAAGGCCAGGGTCAGGGGCAATGGCGATCGCCCCCAGACACTCAGACCGACAGCCAGCAACGTGGTCAGCAGACCGGCTACCGTCCCCAGCCGCTCCGCCGGGCTCAGCCCCCGTAGGGACTTGAGGTCCGCCAGCACGGAGCGGGGAATCGGCTGGGGCATCACCGACCCCGGCGGGAAGGCCCAGAACTGTCGCCGTTCGATGAACAGCTCGGTCCAGCCATGCTCAAGGCACCAGTCCTCAACCCAGTTCTGCGGTAGCTGCAGCATCACCCGTTCCGAACGCAACTGACTCGACGGTCAATGCCCCCGACCGTAACAGCGGGATCCAGTGCCGTCGTGGGACTGCAACAAAAACACAGATTTCAGGCGATCGCCAGCACCAGCTTGCCCTGCAGACCACCCGCCTCCAGGCGGGCATGGGCTCGGGCTACCTCTTCCAGGGGGTAGACTTGGGCCACCTCCACCCGCAGCCGTCCCTGATCGAAGGACTGGGCCGCTTGCTCGAGGATGCGGGCCTGATGGTGGCGCGCCTCCTCCAATCCCTGGAGTTGAGGGGTCAGCATCAGCTCCAGACTGAGGCGCAGATTGCGATCGCGGGCCACCTTCCAGTTCGTGGCCGGATCCGGGGCGAGGATAGTGACCAGATCGCCGTACACCCGCACCGCCGGGAAGGTCTGCTCCAGCAGCGGACCACCGACGGTGTCAAAGGCCAGGTCCACCCCCTGCCCCTGGGTCCAGTCGAGCACCGCCGACCGGAAATCCCCCTCCCGGTAGAGGATCGCTGCTTCCGCCCCCAGCTCCTCGACAAAACGGGCCTTCTCGGGGCTGCTGACGGTGGTGGCCACCCGGGCCCCCGCCGTAACCGCCAGTTGGATTGCCAGATGGCCGACGCCCCCGGCCCCGCCGTGGATCAGCACCCGCTGCCCCCGCTCCAGGCGCCCGCGATCGAACAGCGCCTCCCAGGCCGTGATCAGGGCCAGGGGCACCGCCGCCGCCTGGGGGAAGTCCAGGTGACGGGGCATGGGCGCACAGTAGGCCTCCTCGACCACGGCGTACTCGGCGTAGGTACCCGGCGTCGCGCCCAGCCCACCGTTGCAGAACCAGACGCGATCGCCCTTCTGGAAGCGACCGACCCGGGTGCCCACCGCCTCGACAACCCCCGCTCCGTCGCAGCCGAGAATGGTGGGCTGGCGGTCGGGATAGAAGCTGCCGCGCTGGCGCAGTTTTGTATCAATCGGGTTGATACCCGCCGCTTTCAGGCGTACCCTCAGTTCCGACGGGCGCAGGATCTCCGGTATCCCGACCGAGCATAATTGCAGCACCTCCGGTGCCCCGGGGGCCGTCATCACCATCGCCCGCATGGTCATCTCCCTGATAAGAAACTCTGATAAGTTGCGAATAGTAGTCCCGCGCACAGCTTATCCGCGGACTGCTACTGTAAAGAAAGGTTAATCCAATCCGTCTGACCGCTCCGGCCAGCCTGCCTGTGCCAACGCCGACGCTTCCCAAGTTGACTCCCTGGCCCGATCTTGAGCCCGGAATGACGGTCTTCTGCGACTTCGACGGCCCGATCATCGACGTGTCGCGGCGCTACTACCGCACCTACGGTCTGGCGCTGGCCCGGACCCGCTCCCTGATGCCCCCCGAACTGCGGGGCCGGGTTGCCTCCCTCAGCCTTTCCCGCTTCTGGCAGATGAAGCAGGAACACCTGCCGGATTTCGAGATCGCCCTGCGTTCGGGCATCCCCGAGGCCCAGTTCCCCCTGTTCATCGACCATGTGCACCGGCTGGTCAACCAGCAGTCGCTGCTGCGTCTGGACCGGGTCCAGCCGGGCGCCCGCTGGGGCCTGACGATGCTGCGCGACCAGGGGCTGAAGCTGGTGATTGTCACCCTGCGCCGCAGCGTCGAAGTGCGCGAGATTCTGGCCCGGGAACAGCTTGAGTCCTGTGTCACCGACGTGTTCGGGGCCGACGACGAGCACGCCGCTTACCTCAACCTCAGCGCCATCAAGGAAGTGCTGCTACAGCGGGCGATCGCCCAGATGGAGCAGCAGGGCAGCCGTCCCCTCTGCATGGTGGGGGACACCGAAGCCGACGTCCTGGCGGCCCAGTCCAACGGCATTCCGGCGGTGGCGGTCACCTGCGGCATCCGCAGCCGCCGCTACCTGGAACTGCTCAATCCGGACCGCATCTGCACCGATCTGCTCTGCTTCACCCACAGCCTGCTGCAGGTCCCTGTCACCCAGAGCTGATCCAGGAACTTCAGCCCTCGGGATGGCGGATCAGCCAGGCCCGGTAGGGCATCGAGATCAGGGGCATACAGAGGCTGGTGATCACCCCCGACGCCAGACCGATGCGCAGGAAATCCCAGCCGATCCCGCGCAGGAAACCGGTCGGCTGAATCACCCGCCGCGGATCAACCCCAGCCACCTGGGTGAGCGGCTCCGGCGCGAAGCTCAGGGCATCGAGGAACTCGCCGCCGCTAGCGCTGGTGTTGTGGAAGGCCATCAGGCTGTCGGGGCGGATCAGGAACTGGAGGGCGATCGCCCCCTCGCTGAGCAGGGTCAGCAGCGGGGTCACCAGCATCAGCCCGACCAGAGTCTGGGTCCAGAGCCAGCGCTTGCCCATCCACACCGTCGCGTAGCCGACCAGTGCCAGACCGAGGGCATGGCTGGGGTAGGGGGAGGCCACCAGCGCATCCTGCAGCAGCCCCACCAGCACCCCGGCCAGCACGGCCGTGAGCCAGCGACGGCCCTGGCACCAGAGCACCAGACCCAGCAGCAGCCAGTTGGGAGTTACCCCCAGCAGCGCCAAACCCGGTAACGGCAGCTGGTTGAGGGCCAGCAGCACCAGCAGCGCCAGACCGGTCGACCGGGGCGAGAGCGTGGACGGACGATCGACAGCACGGATCATTGGCCCGGCCCAGCCTGACGCTGCACCGACAGCCACTCCAGTTCCGCCGGGCGGGCCGTCAGGGCGATGGTGGCTTCCGGCACCGGCCCGGCCGAACGATCAATCCGCTGCACCACCCCCAGGGGCAACCCAGGGGGGAAGAGGGTACTGGCAGGGGCGGTGACCACTGTGTCCCCTACCTTCACCTGGGGGTCCTTGTCGAAGAAGCGCAGGGTTACCTGACTGGTGCCACCACCGCGGATATAGCCCTGGGCACGGGTGCGGGCAATCATCGCCCCGGCCCCGCTGCTGGGATCGGTAATCAGTAGCACCCGACTGGTGCTGGGGGTGGTCGCGACGACGCGGCCTACCAAGGAGCCGTTGCCCAGCACCGGATCTCCGGCCTGCACCCCGGACATCTGACCAACGCCGAGGGTGAGCTGCTGCCACCAGGAATCGGGGCTACGGGCCGTAATCGGTGCCAGCACCTGGGTGGCCGGGGCCTTGACAACCAGCTTCAGCTGACGGCGCAGCAGCCGGTTCTCGGCTTCGAGATTGATCAGCTGCTGCTGGAGTGCCACCACCTGGGCCGGCTTGACCGCTGTAGGCGGTGGCCCCGGATGCAGGGGACGGGTGAGCTGGAAGAACAGCTCACTCAGCAGGCCTCCCTGGGTCTGGCGCAGAAGCCAGACCAGCAGCACCAGCGCGACCAGGGCCGTGACGTTACGGCTGACCCGGCCCAGGCCCTGCAGCCAGGAGAATGCCATGGTTGCGATCGCCTGCGCTCAGGATCAGGAGAAGCTACTGGAACTGAACACCCGTTCCAGCTGCTTGAAGTTCTCCAGCACCTTGCCGGTGCCCAGAACGACGCAGTTGAGCGGTTCGGGGGCGATGTGGGTGACGATGCCCGTCTCGTGGCTGATCAGCTCATCCAGACCGCGCACCAGGGCTCCGCCACCCGCCAGCACGATGCCGCGGTCGACGATGTCAGCCGCCAGCTCGGGCGGAGTGCGCTCGAGGGTGCGCTTCACCGCTTCCACGATTACGTTCAGGGGCTCGACCATTGCCTCGCGAACTTCCGCCGCGCGGATGGTGACGGTGCGGGGCAGGCCGGAGAGCATGTGCAGACCGCGCACTTCCAGCTCGGTGCGGTCGAACTCCTCGTTCGGGTAGGCGGAGCCGATACGGATCTTGATGTCTTCGGCAGTGCGCTCGCCGATCACCAGGTTGTGCAGTTTCTTCATGTAGTGGGCGAGGGAGTCGCTCAGCTCGTCCCCGGCCACGCGCACTGACTCGCTCAGGACGATGCCCTGGAGGCTGAGCACTGCCACTTCGGTGGTGCCGCCGCCGATGTCGACGATCATCGTGCCTGTGGGCTCGGTCACCGGCAGTTCGGCGCCGATGGCTGCCGCCACCGGCTCATCGATCAGGTAGACCTCGCGGGCACCGGCCTGGGTGGCGGCTTCCATCACGGCCCGGCGCTCCACGCCGGTGACGCCGCTGGGAATCCCGATCACCACCCGGGGTGAGGCAATGCTCTTGCCCTCGTAAACCTTGCGGATGAAATGCTTGAGCATCTGCTCAGCGGCATCGAAGTCGGCAATCACGCCATCGCGCAGGGGGCGCAGGGCGTTGATGTTGCCGGGGGTGCGGCCCAGCATCTGCTTGGCGTCCTCACCCACCGCCAGAGTCTTGCGGGTCACCTGATCAAAGGCCACCACCGAAGGTTCGCAGAGGACCAGGCCCTTCCCGGAGGCATAGACCAGCGTGTTCGCCGTACCCAGATCGATCCCGAGGTCCCGGGACATGGAGAAGCGACTGAAAATACCCACGGTCTTGTTCAACCCCTTGGCTGATGGCGGATGAAGGCAATGAGTCTGGATTCTATCGGCCCGGGGGGATGGCCGTCCAGCCAGCCCGTGACAGCGGGCTGTGCGCCCCCCGGTCCCTCGGGTAGACTGCGGGAACCCTTGCGTCTAGATGATCAGGTCCGACTCCCATGGCTCTCAATCTTGTCCACCTCGTCGGTCGCGCCGGACGGGACCCGGAAGTGAAGTATTTCGAGTCCGGCAGCGTGGTCTGCAACTTCACCCTGGCCGTGAACCGCACCACCCGCAAGGATGACGAGCCGGACTGGTTCAACCTGGAAATCTGGGGCAAGACGGCGCAGATTGCCGCCGATTACGTCCGCAAGGGCAGCCTGGTCGGGATCACCGGCGCCCTGAAACTGGAAACCTGGAAGGATCGCCAGACCGGGGCCGACCGGTCGCGACCGGTGATTCGGGTGGACCGGCTGGAACTGCTCGGCTCCCGCCGCGACAACAACGAGCCCATGGCCGAGAGCAACGTGCCCTACTGATGCCGGGGGCAGGCAACGGTTCGTTAGGATCAGCCCTGCTGCATCCAGGCTGCTCCATGTCCGACTCCGCCCCTGCCTCCCGCATCCGCTTTCCTCGCCGAAGCCTGCGGCGGGCGGAGCGGGCCGCCCGCTGTTCGCCCTTTGGGCTGGCTCTGTTCCGTCAGTTGGGTCACAGCAGTGTCGGGGTCCCGGAACTGACCGGGGCGATCGCCCGCCAGCAGGGCCTGACCCGACACCCCCTGACCGAACTGCAGGCGGACGACGAAATCACCTGGCTGATCGAGGTAGGCCTACTGCGCCGCGAGGTGGATGGCCAGGGCCTGACTGACCGGGTACGGCTCACCCCCCTCGGCATCGAGCTGCTGCAGGACTGGGAGCTTAAGGGAAGCGATTGGAAGCGGGCCGGCCTGCGGGAGCATCTCTACAATGCCTGGAGCCGCTGGGTGCGGCTGCCGTACTGAGCCCAGGTGGCGCCCATGAAATCTCTGATGGTGGTCGGCACCACCTCCCATGCCGGCAAATCTCTGCTGACGGCGGCGATCTGCCGCATCCTGGCCCGGCGCGGGCTCAAGGTCGCTCCCTTCAAGGGCCAGAACATGGCCCTGAATGCCTACGTCACCAAGGGGGGTGGCGAGATCGGCTACGCCCAGGCGCTGCAGGCCTGGGCCGCCGGGGTATCCCCCCAGGTGGCCATGAATCCGATTCTGCTCAAGCCCCAGGGCGACATGACCTCCCAGGTGATCCTGCGGGGCCATGCCGTCGGGGTGACCAGCGCCGAACACTACTACGAGGACTACTTCGAGATCGGCTGGCAGGCGATCGCCGAGTCCCTGGAGAAACTGGGCCAGCAGTTCGACTGGGTGGTCTGTGAGGGTGCCGGTAGCCCGGCGGAGATCAACCTCAAGCACCGCGACCTGACCAATATGCGGGTGGCCCGCCATCTCAACGCCGCCACCCTGCTGGTGGTGGACATCGACCGCGGCGGTGCCTTCGCCCACGTGGTCGGGACCCTGGAGCTGCTCGATCCCGAGGAACGGGCCCTGATCCGGGGCGTGGTGATCAACAAGTTCCGGGGGCGCCGCGAACTGCTCGACTCCGGCATCGAATGGCTCGAGCAGCGCACCGGCATCCCGGTGCTGGGGGTGATCCCCTGGGTGAACGAGCTGTTCCCGGCGGAAGATTCCCTGGATCTGCTGGAGCGCCGTGGCCGAAAATCCACGGCCGAACTGACGGTGGCGGTGCTGCGTTTTCCCCGCATCGCCAACTTCACCGACTTCGACCCCCTGGAAGCGGAACCGAGTGTGCGGGTCCGCTACGTCGACCTCGATGCGGACCTGGGCCAACCGGATGTGGTGGTTCTGCCGGGGTCCAAAACGACGATTGCCGACCTGATTGCCCTGCAGCGCTCGGGCATGCACAAGCAGCTGAAGACCTACCATGCCGCCGGAGGTCAGATTTTCGGCATCTGCGGCGGCTTCCAGATGCTGGGCGATCGCCTCACCGACCCCGAGGGCTTCGAAGGCCCCGAGGGACGCTACGACGGCCTGGGCTTTCTGCCTACCCGCACCGTCTTCACCGGATCCAAGGTGGTGCGTCAGCGTCAGTGCCAATCCCGCTGGCCGGATGCGGGCCTGCCGGTGAGCGGCTACGAGATCCACCAGGGCAACACCCAGATCCACGACGGCCAGGCCGAGCGGGTCACCCACCTGTTCGATGACCCGCAGCTGGGGATCCTCGGTCGGGATGGGCAGGTGGGGGGCACCTATCTGCACGGCCTGTTCGAAAGCGGAGCCTGGCGGCGGTCCTGGCTGAACCGGCTACGCCGTGCCCGCGGTCTGAACGCGCTGCCCACGGCCCTCGGGGATTACCGCGAGCAGCGTGAGGATCTGCTGAATCGGCTCACGGACGTCGTGGACGAATACCTGAATCTGGAGCCGCTGCTGGTGGCAGCCCAATCCTCGAGGCGCATCGCATGAGCTGCGAAGTCCGCTTCCTGCCAGAGCAGCGCAGCGTCATCGCCGAAGTGGGAGAACCACTGCTGGCGGTCGCCGAGCGGGCCGGTATCCGCATCCCGACGGGCTGCCTGATGGGGTCCTGCCATGCCTGCGAAGTGGACCTGAACGGGGAACCGGTCTGCGGCTGCATCACTGCCATTCCGGCCGGGGCGGATCCGGTGATCGTGGAGCGGCTGGACGACCCCTGCTGGTAGGCCCGGCCCCATGGGCGACAATGGTCCTCGGCGTTTCAGGTACTGCGGATGGACTGGCAGGCGGTCGGCCACTACGAGGACATTACCTTCCACAAATCAGCCGAGGGGGTAGCTCGGATTGCCATCAACCGGCCCCAGAAACGCAACGCCTTCCGGCCCCGCACCGTCGCCGAGCTCTACGACGCCTTTCTAGACTGCCGTGAAGATCCACGTATCGGTGTGATTCTGCTCACCGGTGAAGGCCCCCATACGGACGGTAAGTACGCCTTCTGCGCCGGGGGTGACCAGTCGGTGCGCGGCAGCGGCGGCTATCTGGACGAGCAGGGCACCCCGCGACTGAACGTCCTCGACCTGCAGCGGCTGATCCGGACAATCCCCAAGGTGACGATCGCCCTGGTCGCGGGCTACGCCATCGGTGGCGGCCATGTGCTGCACGTGATCTGCGACCTGACCATTGCCGCCGAGAACGCCGTCTTCGGTCAGACCGGCCCCCGGGTGGGTAGCTTTGACGGAGGATTTGGGGCCAGCTACCTGGCACGGCTGGTGGGCCAGAAGAAGGCCCGGGAAATCTGGTATCTCTGCCGCCAGTACGGGGCCGAGGAGGCTCTGGCCATGGGCCTGGTGAACAAGGTCGTGCCCGTGGAGCGGCTGGAGGCCGAAGGGATTCAGTGGGCTCGTGAGATTCTGGCCAACAGCCCCACCGCCATCCGCTGTCTGAAGGCTGCCTTCAATGCTGAACTGGACGGCATGGCCGGGATTCAGGAACTGGCGGGCAACGCCACCCACCTCTACTACCGGACCGAGGAGGGAGCTGAAGGCAAGCAGGCTTTCCTGGAGAAACGCCAGCCGGACTTCAGCGACTACCCCTGGCTGCCCTAACCGGAGAGCCGTTCCCAGATCAGCAGGAAGCGGGGGTCGAAGCCCGGATGGCACCGGCTGCAGGAGCCCTGCTGCCGCCGCTGGCGAAAGTAGTCGGCGAAGCAGTTGGGGCAGGTGCCCTTCCAGCGATAGCGGCGTTCGTCTACGAAGGGGTGACGGATGCTGACCCGGAACTCACTCTGGGCGCTGTTGATCAGCTTCATCATCAGCCGGAAGTGGGGCCCGTGGCTTTCCCGCTGACCCAGCTCCTCGAGCACGTAGTGGTGGATCATCTCGTGGGCCAGGGTGGAGAGCAGATCCCCCCGGGGACGCCCGGCCAGCAGAGGTTTGGAGAGGACAATCCGCTGCCCCCGGGATTCGCGGAAGTAGTAGAGACCGGCGGAGCGGGTCAGTCGTCCGCTCCAGACCAGCGGCAGCGGCCGCAGGCGATCGCCGAAGCAGCGCTGGTTGAGCTCAACGAACAGGGGGTCCAGGTCCGGCAGCGGCTCACTCATGCTCAGAAGGGCGCCAGTTCCGTCTCCTGCGAGATCCGGGTCAGGGTGGTGATGAAGTCGCGCAACTCCCCATCCGTCAGGTCCTGGCGGGTGGCCTTGCCGTAGGTACGCTGCAGGTGATCGACCGCCTGCCGGTTGGTCCAGGCCAGATGTTTCACCAGGGCCAGGGACTGGTCCATCATCTGCTCCCGACTGGGCGCGGACGGAGTCACCACTGCTGGCTCCGGCGGAGACTCCGGGACCTGGGCTGTCGAAGGTGCCGAGGGCTCAATCACCGGCATGGGCAGCGATCGCAGATATCCGAGGAAATCCACCAGATCGGCATAGTCGGTGAGCAGGGTGAGGGAGCGTTTGCCATAGGTGTGCTGCAGGTAGGTCTGCTGCTGATCCGGCGTCCAGCCGAGGCGCTTCAGCTCGACCTCGATATCGGCCAGTTCCTCGGACCAGTCATCGTGATCGGCCGGGACTGCCGCGTCCGCGGGCGGCTCCGGAACCGGGATCAGGGGCGGCAGCTCGGGGCTGAGCGCGATTGTCTCCTGCAGCGGCTCCTCGACCGCCTGACGGCGTCGGGGCCGGGATTTGGCCGGGGTTTCCGGGACCAGTTCCAGTTCGGGCTCGGGCTCCAGATCGAGGGGCTCGTAATGGATTTCCGCCACCAGGTCTGCAGACTCCTCCGGCAGGGGAGAGCTATCCGGTTCCCGGTCAGTCGGGGATGACTCAGGGAGAGGCACCGCTACCGGCTCGGGGGTGACCAGATGCACATCCACCGCCAGGGGGGGCGGCTCCGGGCTGAGGCCGAGGGCATCAAGGGCCCGCAGGCGAGCCCGATCCTCGGCCCGCTCCAGATTGCCGTCGGCGGCCAGCCCCGTGGCCAGCAGTTGATCCGCCCGGCGCACCTCGGCCCGCACGACGAACTGATCTCCCTGCACCATCAGCAGTTCAGCCGTCAGGGCGACATCGGGG
>CAWUMD010000062.1:0-11406 GCA_963923365.1 uncultured bacterium | reverse complement strand
GGCTGAACTGGAGTTGGGGTCCAGCCCTTTACTGCATGCTCTATGCGGCCCCGGCGCTGCTGGCACTCCGGGGGCTGAAGCAGGATTGAAGCCCGGTAACGGCTGGAGTGGCGATCGCTACTCCAGCCGCACATCCGCAGGTTGTTACTGCTGGTGCATCCCAACAGCAAACAGGCACCCCGTCGCCGAGGTGCCTGACAGGAATATGAGACAGGGACTATTCGTCGATGTCTTCTTCCTCGTCGGAGCCACCCACGGGAATCAGCGTGATCTTCTTACGGCCGAGCTTGATCTCGAACTCGGTTCCGACTTCCAGACCGAGTTTCTTGGTGTAGGCGGCACCAATGAGCAGGTTGCCGTTGCCTTGCACCTTCACCTTGTAGGACGCCTGACGGCCCTTGGTCGGACGTTCTTCGCTGAAGCTCAGGCCTTTAGCTTCCAGCAGGGCTTCGTAGAAGGCGGTGAAATTGGTGCGGCTCTTGCCCCCCTTACCGGTCGTGGCGTAGCCACAGGCCTTCACCATCTCGGTTTTGGAGAGGTTGTTCAGTTCCTTGACCCGTTCAAGAAGCTCTTTCCCGGTGAGAGGTTGTTCGGCAGTGGTCATTGAGACGATCTGTAAGGAATCAACTGATTCCAGCCTACAGTGAATTTCCGGGAAATAGTACAGACAAGTGGGAATATCTTCCGGTTTTTCTCAATTGTCCGACCATGACTGTTCGTCCCGAGCTAGGCTGCTCGCTTCGGATTGGTTCAGGAGCCTGGTCTCACCCTGCACCAGTGCCGAACCATCCGGGGGTTCTCGTCGGTTCTCCCGGGTGAGTCAGGGAATTGGGGATGTCGTCTTGCCGTGGGTATGCGCGCTGGGGTCGGCGCCAGATCTTCGGGGTTTGGGCGTTTTCACGTTGCGGATCAGGACTGAACACAATTGCCCTGATCCAGCAGCCGTTGTAGCAGGGTGGTGCGGCGATCTTCACTTGAGCGATGCACACAGCGTTCCAGGGCTGAGGGTGAGGCCAGCAGCAGGCAGAGTCGGCGGGCCCGGGTCAGCCCGGTATAGAGAAGGGATCGGGATAGGAGGGGGCCGGCCTCATCAAAGCAGCAGAGAATTGTGGCAGGCCATTCCGAGCCCTGGGACCGGTGTACCGTAATCGCCCAGGCGGGCAGGATCTGGCGGAGTTCCTCGCCACTGAGGTCGACGGTGCGATCGCCAAACTGAACCCCCAGGGTGCGATCCTCCGGATCGGCATAGCGAATCCATCCCTGGTCGCCGTTATAGAACTCCTGGGTGTAATTGTTGGCGGTGGCGATGATGCGATCGCCAATCCGGTATTCGTACTCCCCCACCGGTAGGGCCAGCTCTTCGCGGCCTCGGGGATTGAGGCGGTTGGCAAGGCTGGCGTTCAGGCTCTGGCTGCCGGCTTCGCCCTTGCGGGTTGGGGTGAGCACCTGCAGATCTCGGTAGGGATCGAAGCCAAGCCGGGGCAGGACCTCATCGATGCTGGCGGCCAGAACCTCACCGGCCCGACCCGGGTCCCGCAGGGGCACCCAGAACAGATCGCTGTCGGTGTTCACCTCGTGGCGCTGGCGGATGATCGGCAGGCGGGGTAGACGTCCGGCCGCAATTTCCGCGGAGAGCGGTCGCAAGCGGCTGGCACTGCCCTGGCGGTGCACGGTCTGCAGGGTCACCCGTGGCAGATTCCCCATCGCTAGGAGATCCCGTAGCACTGCCCCCGGGCCGACGGACGGCAACTGATTCGGATCCCCGATCAGCACCAGCCGGGTGCCGCTGGGCAGGGCCGAGAGCAGTTGCCGAGCCAGGGCCGCATCCACCATCGATACCTCATCGATCACCAGGGCCTGGCAATCGAGCGGGTTCTCCTCATCGAACATCCACAGGCCGCCACTGCGGGCGCCCAGCAGTCGGTGCAGGGTCAGGGCCGGTCGCCCCGTTGCTTCCTCCAGACGGGCGGCGGCCTTGCCGGTCGGGGCGGTGAGGCGATAGTCCACCCCCCAGAGGTCCCAGGCCGCGCAGATGCCCCGCACGATCGTGCTCTTGCCCGAACCCCCGGGACCGGTGATCAGGCTCAGGGGCAGGGTGAGGGCATTGACCAGAGCCTGCCGCTGATCTGGGGTCAGAGCCAGACCGGAGTCCGCTTCGAAGCTTTCCAGGAAACAGTCCAGGTCCCGCTCCGAGGGCGCCACCACAGTCTGCTCCGTGGCGTTGGCGATCGCCCGGGCGATCGCTGCCTCTGCCTCTGCCAGTCGGGCCGGTTGCAGTTCCGTATTCCCCCAGAGCTGCAGGTCGCCCCGCCGACAGAGCGGCTCCAGGGCCGCGACCAGGGACTGAGGCGGAATCGCCTCGGTCCCCACCGCCAGCAGCTGGCGACTGCGCCCCAGTAGTTCCTGGCGCAGCAGCCGGGTGTGGCCCCGCTGCTGAGTCAGCTCGTCGGCGACATGCCGCAAGCCTGCCTGCAGTCGCTGTAGGGAGAGGGGATCAAGCCCCTTGGCACGGGCCAGCTCATCCGCCCGCCGGAAGCCGAAGCCATGCACCGTTGGGATCAGGGCGTAGGGGTTCTCCGCCAGCAGTCGCGGCCCCTGGGCTCCATGGGCCTCCAGCACCGCCAGGGACTGGCTGGGGCTCAACCCCTGCTCCAGCAGTGCCTGGACGATGCGGCGATCGCCCTGCTGGCGTTTCCAGGCCTCAGCAATCTGCTCGGCTTTCTTCAGGCCAATCCCCGAGACCTCCGCCAGCCGTTCCGGCTGGGTGGTCAGGATTTCAGCGGTGGCGGCACCGAATTCACCGACGATGCGCCGCGCCGTGGCCTTGCCACATCCCTTCACCAGACCGGAGGCCAGGAAGGTCTCAATCCCCTCCGGACTGTCATCGAAGACTGTTCCGTCATCCAGGACGACGCTGAAGCTGAACTGGCGGCCGTACTTGGGATGGGTCTGCCAGTGGCCCGCCAGTTGCACCACGGCGCCACGATCCACCGGAAATGCCAGGGCCCCCGCTGCACAGACCGTTTCCTCCTCCGGGAGCTCCAGCAGCAGGACCGTGAAGCCGCTCTCCTCGGAGCGGAAGATGGTTTTGGCGACGGTGCCGCAGAGTTCCTCCACCTCAGCCTCCCAGTCGACTTTCCCATCCTGCCAGCAGACGTCGGTTCCAGCCCTTTCACCGGTGATGATCAGGGAGTTGTCCGCCAGGTGCCGCCATGACGGTTGTGACCCGTGAGTATCTGCAGCAGCTTTACGAACGACTGCGCCAGTCCGAGGAACTGGGGCAGAAGCTGAAGCTGAGCCGCAGCCAGGAGGAGCGTCGGCACTGGCGTGCCCTGCTGGCGCTGGAGGATGAGGAGGGTGAGCAGATGAGCGAAGCTCAGCAGGCGGCACTACTCTGGCAGGGGCGTCAGCAGGCCTACGAGAACCAGCTCCTGGCGCTGCTCAGGGAAGCCCGCACGGCTGTCAAGCTGTTGGCGGAGTCCCATGACGCCCCCTGATCGCAGTAGCAGCTGGTCGGGCCCCCTCCCTGCTCAACGCCCCACCACCGGGGTGAGGCGTTGGGGGTGCCTTAGCTGCGCAGGCTGACGGCGTACTTCTCGCTGAGGATGTCGCGCACCTTCTGCTGGGCCGGGTCGATGTCCTCATCGGTGAGGGTGCGTTCGGCGGAGCGGTATCGCAGCCGGAAAGCCAGACTACGCTGACCCTCGGGTACGTGTTCCCCTCGGTACTCGTCAAACAGCTCCACCGACTGCAGCAGCGGACCGGCGGCTTTTCGCATCGCCTTCTCCAGTTCCGTCACCGGTGTTTCCAGGTTGGCGTAGAAGGCAATATCGCGCTCCGAAGCCGGGAAGCTGGAGAAGGGCTTGAACAGCGGAATCCGACGGCTGTCACGATCCAGGGCCAGCATCAGCAGGTCGAGATCCAGATCGAACAGGTAGACTTCGGCGGGCAGATCCTCGTGGCGGGCCAGTTCCGGATGGATCTGACCGAAACGTCCCAGTTCCTCGCCCTGGAGCCAGAGCGAAGCCGTCCGACCGGGGTGCAGGCGCGGATCCTGCTGAGAGGGTTGATACTCCACCGTCACCCCCAGCCGCTGGAAGCAGCTTTCGAGCAGCCCCTTGGCGGCATACCAGTCTAGGGGCTGCTCCTTGCCCCCCCGCTGCCAGCGCCCGACGCTGGGATCGCCGCCGATGACCCCGGCCAGACGATCCATCTCCTCGTAGTCCTCCTCGCCCCGCCAGAAGATGCGGCCGATCTCGAAGCCGTTGAGGGCACCGTTGCCCTGCTCCCGGTTGAAGCGGTAGGCCTCGATCAGTCCATCCAGCAGGTTGGTGCGCAGGGCGGCGTATTCCGCCAGCAGTGGGTTGGCCAGCTGTACCTGCCCCGACTCGCCCGGCTTGACCAGGGAGTAGTGCATCAGCTCCGTCAGACCGGCGCCGCGGAAGACTTCGCGCACCTCCCGCCGCAGTTCCTCCTCGGCGGAGAGACAGCCCAGTTCGCTCTTGGCGGGCAGGGTGTCAGCGAAGTTGTCGTAGCCGTAGAGGCGGGCCACTTCCTCAATCAGGTCAATCTCCCGCTCCAGGTCCCGGGAGCGGTAGGGGGGAATGCGCACCTGCCAGGTGGCATCGTCGGTGAGGGTGAGGCTGCAGCCGAGAGCCGTGAGGATGCGCTCCACATCTTCGGCTTCGATGTCCGCCAGCTCCTCGCCCTTCTCCACCGGACCCAGCAGCTCATTCAGCCGTTCCAGCCGCAGGGTGATGCTGCGCTCCAGGTGCGCATCCCGGCGTTCATCGGCAATCCGCTGGCCGCAGACCTCACCGCCGGCCACCTGGAGAATCAGGTCGATGGCCCGCTGGGCGGCGATCGCCAGCTCAGCGGCATTGACCCCCCGTTCGTAGCGGGTCGAGGCCTCACTGCGCAGCCCCTGGCTGCGGGCCGAGCGCCGCACCCGGATTGGGTCGAACCAGGCGGCTTCCAGCAGCAGGTCGGTGGTGCTGTCGTGGACTTCGGTGGCCTCGCCACCCATTACCCCGGCCAGGGCGATCGCCTGATCCCCGGCGGTGATCACCATGGCTACCTCGCTGAGGGTGCGCTCCTGACCATCGAGGGTGGTCAGGGCCTCACCGTCATTCGCTGCCCGCACGCCGAGGCCGAAGTCGGCACCCGCCAGGGCCTGCAGCCGCTCAAGGTCGAAGGCATGCAGGGGCTGACCGTACTCCAGCAGGACGTAATTGGTCACGTCGACAACGTTGTTTATCGGGCGCACCCCGGCGGCCACCAGCCGCTGGCGCAGCCAGTCGGGAGACGGACCGACCTTGACGCCGCGAATCACGGTGCCGATGTAGTAGTTGCAGCCTTCCTCGGCCTGGAGGGCGATCGCCGGAGCGCTGTCGGCGTAGGACGTGACGGTGGTTTCCGGCAGAGTCAGCGAGGCTCCGGTGAGGGCCTTCACCTCCCGGGCGATCCCGACCATGCTCAGGGCATCGGCCCGGTTGGCGGTGGAGCTGAGATCGAGGATCACATCGGTCAGACCGAGCAGCGGCCGCACATCGGTACCGGGGGTGAAGTCGCTGCTGCCGACCTCGCCGAAGATGTGGATGCCATCGGCCTCCTTCTCCAGACCCAGCTCCGCCAGAGAGCAGATCATCCCCTCGGATTTGACCCCCCGCAGTTTGGTCGATTTCATCTTCAGGTCGATGCAGGGCAGGTAGGTGCCGAGGGTGGCCACTGCCACGTAGATCCCGGCCCGGACATTGCTGGCACCACAGACGATCTGCAGCGGTTCTGCCGCACCGACGTTCACTTTGCAGACGCTGAGGCGGTCGGCATTGGGGTGCTGTTCGCGCTCGATCACTTCCCCGATCACCACGCCATCGGCCCAGGTGCGTCGGTCCTCGATGTCCTCGACCTCAAAACCGGCCAGGGTGAGGCGTTCGGCCAGTTCCTCGACCGCCAGCTCGATGCCGACCAGTTCCCGAAGCCAATCAATGGAGATGCGCATGCTGCTTTGTTGGATGGATGCTCGCTGCCGGGTGCCGCGGCTGCTGGGCGGCACAGCCCAATCATTCTATCGGCCCGGGGCTGGGCACCTTAAGCCTGTTCCGCCCCTGCGCCGGTCATGAGCTACTGTGTCCGCCGTGACTGTCCCCAGCCCACCAATCCGGATGAGGCCCGGCAGTGCCAGGCCTGCGGTGCGCCCCTGCTGCTGCGCGATCGCTACCGGGTGGAGCGGCTGCTGGCGGAAGGGGGATTCGGGGCCACGTTTCTGGCCCGCAACCTGGCGATCGACGACCAACCCCAGTGCGTGATCAAGCAGCTGCGCTGCGATGCCTTCGACCCGCGGGAGCTGGGCCGGGCCCGGGAGTTGTTCGAGCGGGAGGCGAAGACCCTGCGCAAGGTGGGCGATCATCCCCAGATTCCGGCGCTCTACGACTACTTCGAGAGCGGTGGCGAGTTCTATCTGGTGGAGGAGTACGTCGAAGGACCCACCCTGCAGCGCCTGCTCGAGCAGCAGGGGCCGTTCACCGAGGCAGCGCTGCGCCAGTTCCTGAGTGAGATGCTGCCGATTCTCCAGTTCCTGCACGAGCGGGACGTGATCCACCGCGATATCAAGCCCGCCAACCTGATCCGCCGCGCACCGGATCGTCGCCTGGTGCTGATCGACTTCGGGGCCGTCAAAGATGAGGTGCGGCAGATCAATGAGGCCGGGACCGGTCAGACCGCCCTGACCGCCTTCGCCATCGGTACCCCCGGCTTTGCCCCGCCCGAACAGCTGGCGATGCGACCGGTGTACGCCAGCGATCTCTATTCCCTGGGAGTTACCTGTCTGGTGCTGCTGACGGGCAGAGCTCCGGGCGACTTCGACTTCGACCCACGCACCGGTGCCCTCGACTGGCGGCCCCTGGTCCAGGTCAGCCCCGGTCTGGAGCGGGTGCTTGAGAAGCTGCTGGATATCTCCGTCAGCGCCCGCTTCCGCTCGGTAGCCGATGTGCTGCGGGCCCTGGCGCTGGAGCCCTACGCCGACAGCCTCGCCCAGGGGCTGGCAGCGGCACGACCGCAGCCGGGCCGCCGGGCGGCTGCCGACACCCGCCCCGCACCGCTCACCGTCGAGGAGCGGCGATCGCCCCACGAGCAGCTGGCGGAGCGGATCCGGGCCAAGCGTCGGGAGACGGCCAATCCTCCTCCCCAGACCCGGCTTCAGAGCACCGGGGCTGCGCGATCGGTCCGGTTGACGCCGGTCACCTTCACCCTGGCCTATCAGCGGGGGGAACGGGATTTCATCGGGGCTCAACTGGGGGGCTTCGATCTGCATGGCCTGACTCTGTGCCGCCTGCAGGCCCAGAACGCCAATCTGACGCGGGCCAACCTCGAGGGCTGCGATCTCAGCCGTGCCGATCTCGGAGGGGCCAACCTCCAGGGCTGTCGGCTGCGGGGCGCCAGTCTGCAGGATGCCTACCTGAAAGGTGCGGACCTGGGGAGCTGCGATCTGCGACGGGGGGATCTGCAGGGGGCCAACCTGCTCCAGACCAATCTGCGGGGCGCGGATCTGCGGGGGGCCAACTTGCGCGAGGCTCAGGCCCCGCCGGAACTGCTGACCCAGGCCCGGACCAATCTCTGGACGATCCTGCCCGACGGGCGACGGGGGCGCGGTCTGCTCTGACGGCCCGGGACTTGTCGGCAGGTTCGCTGCTGTGAAAGAATGGTTGTTTGTGCCAAACAAACTCTAACCAAGGTCTCAACCGATGGCTAAAGCAAAAGGCGCCCGGATCGTGATCACCGTCGAGTGCACGGAATGCCGGACCAACGTCGCCAAGCGCTCCCCCGGTGTCTCCCGGTACACCACCGAGAAGAACCGCCGCAACACCACCGAACGTCTTGAAATCAAGAAGTTCTGCCCGCACTGCAACAAGCACACGGTGCACAAGGAAATCAAGTAGTCCCCAGACTGCCTGATTCTGATTTCTCCAACTTCCGCCTCCCGGTGAGGCCGGTCTTCCAACCGTTCACGGAGTTCCCGTCATGAGCTATTTCCGCCGTCGTCTGTCGCCGATCAAACCGACCGAGCCCATCGACTACAAGGATGTCGATCTGCTCCGCAAGTTCATCACCGAGCGCGGCAAGATTCTTCCCCGCCGGATCACCGGTCTGACCGCCAAGCAGCAACGGGCCCTCACCGTTGCCATCAAGCGCGCCCGCATCCTGGCCCTCCTGCCCTTCATCAACAAGGAAGGCTGATAACCCGTCCGAGCCCGCATCCGGTTGACTGCTGTGGAAAAAGGAACGCTGATCGAGTACCGCCAGAACGCTGAGAGACGTCTCGCGGTGCTGGATCGGCCGGAAGGCAAGAAAAACTGGATCGTGCTCGATGACCGGGGCGTCAGTCGCTCCCTCAACCCCCGTGATTTCACGTTCGTGGCCGCGGGGGAAACCCTGACTCCGGAACGGCTGAGTGCCTTCCGGGATCAGGTGGAAAGCTTCATCGATCCCGATGCCCTGGCGATCGCCTGGGAAATGCTGGTGGACGACCCGGAACCGGTCGATCTGTCCACCCTGGCTCAGCTCCTGTTCTCCGACGAGTCGCTGGCGGCCCGCTACGCCACCCACCTGCTGCTCGACGACGATCGCTTTTACTTCAAGCAGCGCAAGGAACTCTGGGAGCCCCGTCCCCGCGCCCAGGTGGAGGAACTACAACGTCAGTACCAGCTGGCAGCCGAGCGGGAGCAGCAGTGGCAGGACTTCCTGGGCATCTGCAAGGCGGCGATCGCCGCTGACGGGCCCGAACCGGCCTGGGACGATCGTCAGCTGGCCTGGCTGGCCGCTGTCGAGGATCTGGCGGTGTTCGGGGATGAATCCCGGCAGAAGGGCGCGGCCCAGGACGTGCTGTCGGGCCTGCGCTACCCTGAAAACGCCCAGGGGGCCTTCGATCTGCTGGTGGCGATCGGCCGCTGGAGTGCCCACGAGAATCTTTTCCTGCGCCGCAGTCAGACGCCGCAGCAGTTCCCCGCACCGGTGGCGCAAGTGGCCTTTGCCTGTCTCGAGACCCCATCCCCTGATGTCGATGCGGACCTGCGTCTGGACCTGAGCGGTCACAAGGTCTACACCATTGACGACGAGAGCACCCGGGAAATCGACGATGGTCTCAGCGTCGAACGTCTTGAGGACGGTCGCACCCGTCTCTGGATCCACATTGCTGATCCCAGCCGTCATGTGCTGCCGGGGGATGTGATTGATCTCGAAGCCCGCCGTCGCGGCACCACGGTCTATCTGCCCACGGGATCGGTCCCCATGTTCCCGGAGGAACTGGCTACCGGACCGATGAGTCTGGTCCAGGGCCAGGACTGCTGTGCCCTCAGCTTTGCTGTCTGTCTGGACGCCGAGGGTGGTATCGAGGCCTACGCCATTCATCCCACCCGCATCCGCCCCACCTACCGCCTCACCTATGAGGACGTGGACGAGATGCTCGAGCTGGGGCTGACTGCCGAGCAGGAACTGCTGGATCTCTGGGAGATGGCGCAGCGGCGCCAGCAGTGGCGTCTGGCCCAGGGGGCGATCGCCATCGAGATGCCCGAGTCGTCGATTAAGGTGCGTGAAGACGCTATCGACATCCGGGTGCTGGAGGAATCGCCGGCCCGCCAGCTGGTGGCGGAGATGATGATTCTGGCCGGGGAGGCCGCCGGTCGCTACGGTCAGGAGCACGATCTGCCCCTACCCTTCCGCGGGCAGCCCCAGCCGGAGCTGCCGCCTGAGGAGGAACTGCAGGCGCTGCCCGTCGGACCCGTGCGGTCAGTGGCGATCCGCCGCTGCATGTCCCGCAGCGAGGTGGCGCTGTCCCCCAGCCGTCATGCCAGCCTGGGTCTCGACACCTACATTCAGGTGACCTCCCCGATTCGCCGCTACAGCGATCTGATTGCCCACTACCAGATCAAGGCCCACCTGCGGGGTGAGGAACTGCCCTTCCCGGCGGAGAAGCTGCAGCCCCTGCTGGCCAGCACCGGCAACGTCAGCTACGAAGCGATGCTGGTGGAACGCCAGACCAACCGCTACTGGGGAATCGAGTACCTGCGGCGACAGGTGGATGAAACCTGGCAGGCCATGCTGTTGCGCTGGCTGCGTGAGGATGAGGGCCTGGCCCTGGTGCTGCTCGAGGACCTCGGGCTGGAACTGCCGGCCCGCCTGCGCAATCGCTACAGTCTGGGCGAACCGGTGTGGCTAAAGGTACGCCACGCCGACCCCCGCCAGGATCTGATCCACTTCGACGAAGTCGACCCGGCTAGCCTGGCGGGCGCCTGAGCATCAGACCCCGGCCAGGGGCGGTTCATCATTGGGGTTGCCCGAGTCCTGGGACGCATCCGGCGAGGCATCGTACAGGGCGTCGAGGCGGTTGCGTACGTCCTCGACGGTCATTTCACGCATCACCAGCAGTGGTTCCTCAATCACCCGGCCGCGCTCGTCGAGTAGTTCCGGATGCAAGGTTGGCCGTGCCGGGGCCGGGTTTCGGGGGGGCGGCGGCGTTAGCCCGATAGCGGCATCATTGCGCTGGCTGGCCAGTCCGACGTTGAACAGATTGCGGACCATGGTCACCAGGGCCAGGGTGGTCAGCAGGGCAAAGCAGATCAGATAGATCGCCTGGAGCACGGGGCCAGTCTCCGCGACAGCAGCAGTTTCTCCAGACGGCTGAACCGCCGGGAATCTCTCTATTCTGCCGCTTCTCCTGCCTGGGTTTCACGGCGTTTACGAGCTGCAACCTGCCAGCACTCGACCACCAGCTGGTGCCAGGAGCCGACGGCTGCGGTGTCGATGCCCAGTCCGGTGGCGTCGCAGAGAGCCGTGGCCGAACGAACCTCCGCCCGGGCCGTGCGCACCCGTTCCAGCAGGGCGTCCTGTTCCTCCGGGGCAAGAAACGGTAGGCGATCGCCCGCCAGCAGCTCTTCGGCGTGGGCGTACCAGAACAGGAAGTCGTCCAGAAGGGGGATCAGCACCCGCTTCAGCAGAGACGGATCGTCGGGCAGTTCGGGCAGTTGCATGGGCGGTGCGGGGATCCGACCAGACCCCGACGGCATCTGCGCCGGAGCGAGCGGGATTGGGGTGTCAGAATAGGTGTCAATCTAGCACTCTCCACAGACGGGTCGCCCGACGGCATGGCTTCCACGGATTTCAAGGACTACTATGCGATTCTCGGCGTGGCCCGCTCCGCCACCGCCGACGACATCAAGAAATCCTTCCGCAAGCTGGCCCGCCAGTATCACCCGGATATGAACCCCGGTGACAAGGGTGCCGAGGCCAAGTTCAAGGAGATCAACGAGGCCTACGAGGTCCTCTCCGATACCGACAAGCGCCGCAAGTACGACCAGTTCGGCCAGTACTGGAACCTGTCTCTTATACACATCTGACGCTGCCGACGATACT
>CAWUMD010000061.1:0-11448 GCA_963923365.1 uncultured bacterium | reverse complement strand
CCCCGAGCGTCCGGAACGGCCCGAACGGCCCACCCCCGCCGGAGCCACCGCCCCGAACCGTCCGATTCGACCCGGTGCGCCCCAGGCACCCGGGGCCCGTCGTCCCCGTCCCGGTGAAGCCCCGTCCGTGGACGCCGCCAGCCTCACCGTCGTCCCCGGCGAACCGATCCCCGAGCTGCAGCGTCCGAAAGCCCCAGCCAAGCCCCAGCGCGGTCGCAAGAGCTGGGAGGAGGAAGACGATGAGAAGGCAGCCGCCCGCAAGGCCAGCAAGCTGGCGGGCAAGGCCAAGCGTCGTCAGCTGATTCAGGACGACGATGAGGAAGATGATGATCTGAACGACGGCGCAGGCCCGACCGAAGAGGAAATCAACCTCAGCCTCTCCCTGGCCCGCCCCTCCAAGCCCAAGAGCCTGCAGGCGGCCCCGCAGACCAAGGCTCCGACCATGAGCCCGACCAAGGGCAAGAAGCCCCGCCGGGGCGAAAGTGCCCGGGAACGGATGATGCGCCGCCGCAACGAGCGTCGGGCCGTGCCCGAGCGGCCGGAGTTCATCACCCTCAAGAGCAGCATGACCGTCCAGGAACTGGCGGCACTGATGGCGGTTCCCGAAACCGAAATCATCAAATCGCTGTTCTTCAAGGGCATTTCCGCCACGGTCACCCAGACCCTCGACGTGCCGATGATCGAAAAGGTCGCCGAGGAGTTCGGCATCCTGGTCGAGCAGCAGAAGGCCGAATCGGAAGCCCGCAAGGTAACCGAGATGATCGAGGAGAAGGATCTCGAGAGTCTCCAGAGCCGCCCTCCGGTCGTCACTGTCATGGGTCACGTCGACCACGGCAAGACCAGTCTGCTCGACTCGATCCGCAAGACCCGCGTTGCCGCCGGGGAAGCCGGGGGTATCACCCAGCACATCGGTGCTTACCACGTGGATGTGGAGCACAACGGTGAGATGCACCAGATCGTGTTCCTGGATACCCCGGGTCACGAAGCCTTCACCGCCATGCGGGCCCGGGGCGCTCGGGTCACCGACATTGCCATCCTCGTGGTGGCGGCCGATGACGGCGTCCGTCCCCAGACCCTGGAAGCGATCAGCCACGCCAAGGCAGCGGAAGTGCCCCTGATCGTCGCCATCAACAAGTGCGACAAGGAAGGTGCCCAGCCCGACCGCGTCAAGCAGGAACTGACCGAGCACGGTCTGGTGCCTGAAGAATGGGGTGGCGACACCGTGATGGTGCAGGTCAGTGCCATCAAGGGCGAGAACATCGACCAGCTGCTGGAGATGATTCTGCTGCTGGCGGAAGTGGAGCAGCTGGAAGCCAATCCCGACCGGGCAGCCCGCGGTACGGTCATCGAGGCTCACCTCGACAAGGCCCGCGGTCCGGTGGCGACCCTGCTGGTTCAGAACGGTACCCTGCGCGTCGGCGACGTGCTGGTGGCCGGTCCGGTCCTGGGCAAGGTGCGGGCCATGGTGGACGACAGCGGCGATCGCGTCGAGGCCGCCAGCCCCTCCTTCGCGGTCGAGGTGCTCGGCCTGAGCGATGTCCCGGCCGCCGGCGACGAGTTCGAGGTCTACCCGGACGAGAAACAGGCCCGTGCCGTGGCGGACACCCGCACCACGGAGCAACGCCAGTCCCGTCTGGCCCAGGCCATGGCCTCCCGTCGGGTCAGCCTCAGCACCTTCTCGGCCCAGGCCCAGGAAGGCGAACTCAAGGAGCTCAACCTCATCCTCAAGGCCGACGTGCAGGGTTCCGTGGAAGCCATCCTCGGCTCCCTGGAGCAGCTGCCCCAGCAGGAAGTGCAGATCCGGGTGCTGCTGGCCGCTCCGGGCGAAGTCACCGAAACCGACGTCGACCTGGCTGCCGCCTCCGGGGCTGTGATCATCGGCTTCAACACCACCCTGGCCACCGGGGCGAAACGCGCCGCCGACGAAGCCAGTGTGGACGTGCGCGAGTACGACATCATCTACAAGCTGCTGGAGGATATCCAGGCAGCGATGGAAGGGATGCTCGAGCCGGAGCTGGTGGAAGAGCCGCTGGGTCTGCTGGAAGTCCGGGCCGTGTTCAGCATCGGTCGCGGGGCTGTGGCCGGCTGCTACGTCAAGGAAGGCAAGGCGATCCGCAACTGCAACATCCGCGTCAAGCGGGGCAAGGAGATCGTCTACAGCGGCAACCTCGACTCGCTCAAGCGGATGCGCGACGACGTCAAGGAAGTGAACACCGGTTTCGAGTGCGGCATCGGTCTCGACAGCTTCAACAGCTGGGAAGAGGGTGACCTGATCGAAACCTACCGTCTGGTCACGAAGCGCCGTACCCTGACTGTCTAGTCCCTGATCGAGCCCCATCACCATGCAAGGTTTCCGCCGCGATCCCTACCTCTGGGTCCACCTGAGTGGGCTCGCGGCGGTGCCCCTGGCGATGGGGCTCTGTCTGTTGTCCCTGGCCGTCGAAAAGACCTTCCTGCCGGGACCGTTGCAGTATCTGGCGATCGCCGTCATCGGCATCGGCCCGGTGCTCTGGATGCAGCTGCAGCGACCCTTCAGCATCTTCTCGCTCCTGGCGGCAGCCCTGAAGCCGGAAGCCCTGAGCGAAGACCAACGCCGCATCCTCGGCTGGTTCCGTACCCCGCTCAGTCAGGCGGTAGCGATCGCCACGGCTCTGCTGATGCTGGTGCTGTTCACCCAACTGGTGCGACTGGCCCCCAGCCTCAGTTCTCTGACACCCCTGAACGGCGTCAGTCCTTTCAATGTGCTGCTGCTGGCGGCCGGGAGCTTCCTGGCCGCCAATCTGTTTGCCCAGGTCCCGGCGGCAGTGCTGCGGGTGATCCTCCTCAGCCCGGCCCGCTTCGAGGCGGGCGCCCCCTACCCCACGGACAGCATCCGCCAGGACTTCACCCTGCTGGGTCTGCGCCTGAGCCGCATCCTCCCGGATCTGGAAACGGGGGTAGCCTCATCTGAGGCGGCGGCGATCGCGACCAGCAGTCCCGAGGAAGCCGCTGCGCCCGCCACGGAACCCGTCGTGGCCGAGCCCGAACCGCAACCGGAAGCGACTGGAGCAGCGGCCGAGGCTACTCCGGAGCCGGAAGCCCCCCAGACCACTGCCCAGGAGAGCGCACCCAACGGAGAGACTCAGCTCCTCGCCGTTGAGCCCCAGGCACCGGAGCTGATCTACGTCGAGACACCGGTCGCCACCAGCGAGGCAGAGGCTATCCCGACGGATGCACCGACCGACGCCCCGGCCCCCGAGCCCAGCGACGCCTGAGTCAGCGATCGCGACCGCGCCACCAGAGCCAGGCGAACAGGCCTGTAACGCCCAGCTGCAGCGCCAGATTCGGCAGATCGGACTCCAGATTCTGCCCTGCCAGCACCCGGAAGAAGAAGACGAAGGCACCGATCGCTCCTGACGCCGCAAAGGTCAGGTAGAAGGTGCGCCGCAGGCCACGATAGGGGCGGTCCAGTTCCGACTTGAGACGGGCATAGTATTCGGAATCGGGGGGGATTTTCGGACTGCTCATGGGTTTATTCTCTCAGGCTGACAAAGCTGCTACAATCAAAAACCGTGCCGATGTAGCTCAGTGGTAGAGCACTCGATTCGTAATCGAGCGGTCAAGGGTTCAAATCCCTTCATCGGCTTTCCTCAGATCCGATAACCAGGTCCGGATCCCCGTCGGGCGATCGCCCCAATGGTGGTGCAGATAACTGGCCGCCACCCGGCCCACCACCAGGCCATCCCGATGCTCCTGCCACCGGAAGAGCGGTGCGGTTGCCGCCGGAAGGAGCTCCGACCGGTGGAACTCATGGCCCCGCACCTGCTCACCCCGGCGCAGCCACCCCCAGCCCTGGGTGACCATCGCCTCCCGATAGCCCAGGGTCAGGCGGGAGGCCATGCGCGTTGCGTGGGGCAACAGCCCCGCCATCGGCCAGCTCTGCCCCTGCAGATCCGTCAGGGTCTGCCCCAGCACCATCAGCCCGCCGCATTCACCATAGACGCTGACCCCATTCGCCACTGCAGCCCGGAGGGTGGTCCAACTACGCTGGCAGGTACTGAGATCCGCCGCCACCAGCTCCGGAAAGCCCCCCCCCAGCAGCACCGCTCGACAGTCCTCCGGCAGCGCCTGATCCGCCAGGGGGCTCCAGGCCACCAGTTCCGCCCCTAGGTACCGCAGCAGGTCAAGGTTGTCAGCGTAGTAGAAGTTGAAGGCCCGGTCCCGGGCGATCGCCAGCCGCACGCCATTCCCCGACGGCTCCGGCCAGTCCAGGGGTCGCGATGGCGGCGGTTCCAGCAGCGGCTCCAGACGCTGCCAGTCGAAGCTGCTCCGTCCCAGCTGCACCAGCCGTGCCTGGAACTGGGGCCACTCCGGCAGTTCCTCCACCGGCACGAGGCCGAGATGACGCTCCGGCAGACGCAGATCGGGCTGGCGCCGCAGCACTCCGAGCACCGGCACGCCCAGGGGGTCCAGGGCCGCCCGCAGAAACTGCTCGTGGCGATCACTACTCACCCGGTTGAGGACCACCCCCGCCAGACCCAGATGGGGATTGAGGCTGCGGTAGCCCTGCACCAGCGCCGCCACGGAGTTGGAGAGGTGGGCACAGTCGATCACCAGCAGCACGGGTAACCCCAACTGCACCGCCAGATCCGCCGCACTCCCGTCCCACGTGCCGCCCCGACCGTCGTAGAGGCCCATCACCCCTTCGACCAGCACGGCATCCGCCGCACTGCCCCAGTGGCCGAAGCAACGATGTACGTAATCCCGGCTGGTCAGCCAGGGATCGAGATTGCGACAGGGCCGCCCCGTCAGGCGGCTATGAAACATCGGGTCGATGTAGTCCGGACCCACCTTGAAGGACTGGACCGACCGTCCCTGCTCCACCAGCGCCGCCAGCAGGGCCAGGGTGACCGTCGTCTTACCGGAATTGCTGCGATCGCCCGCAACCAGAAGCGCCATCCACGGGCCGAAGAAACCGAATCCTATTATCGAAGACAGCCGCCCGGAGACCGATCCCATGTCCCTTCCCCCGTCCCGCCGCACCCGGATCATGGGGATTCTCAACGTCACCCCCGACAGCTTCAGTGATGGCGGACGCTACACCGGCCTGGATGCCGCCGTTGCCCGGGCGACGGAACTGCTTGCAGCGGGAGCCGACATTCTCGATATCGGCGGGCAGTCCACCCGCCCCGGCGCCGAGGTTATCCCGCTGGCCGAGGAACTGCAGCGGGTCATACCGGTGATCGAGCGGCTACGGGCCGAACTCGGGCCGGAACCGCTGATTTCCGTGGATACCACCCGAGCCGCAGTCGGGGCCGCTGCGCTGGCCGCCGGGGCCAACTGGCTCAATGACATTTCCGGGGGCACCTACGACCCCCAGATGCTGCCCCTGGCCGCCCACAGCGGCGTGCCGGTCGTACTCATGCACCTGCGCGGCACGCCGCAAACCATGGATCAGCTGACGGACTACGAGGACGTCGTTGGGGCCGTGCGCGACAGTCTAGCGGAGCGAGCCGCTGCAGCGATCGCCGCTGGCATCCGGGCCGAGCAGATCATCCTCGACCCCGGCATCGGCTTCGCCAAGACCCCGGAGCAGAACCTCGAGCTGCTGCGCCGTCTGGAGGAGCTGAAGACCCTCGGCTACCCCCTGCTGGTCGGCCCCTCCCGCAAACGGTTCATCGGCCATGTGCTGGGTCACAGCGACCCGAATCAGCGGGTCTGGGGCACCGCGGCGGCCTGCTGTCGGGCGATCGCCAGCGGGGCCGATATCCTGCGGGTGCACGACGTCGGCCCGATGGTGGATATTGCCCGCATGGCGGACGCACTCTGGTGCTGAGGTCGAACCCCTACACGTTGGGGGATTTGCCGTGGTGCGGGTGTGGGTCACCGGTGAAGGGCTGCACTCCCACCTTCGGGACCTCCTCGGAGCGGGTGAAGATTTCGCCGAGTCCGTCACCGACATAGCGGATGGCAGAGCGGAACTTCTCCAGGAGTCTTCGCATAGAAACACCTCTTGCAGCCAGGGTTGGTCTATCTGGCGGGACCCGGATCCGGTCGGGCCATGCCGCTCCGGAGCTGGTGCGGCACCCTCACCCTAGTTCCACGGGACGCTGGGCGTGGGAGTTTACGGAATCTCTCAAACAAACCGAAGAAATTGCCGCCAAAGTACGAACGGTAGAATAGGCCCGTTGTGCTCTCCTCTCTGCCCGTGAGTGCTGCCCGCCGGTCGGAGCCTGAACCCCGCACCCTGCCCGATTACTATCGGATCCTCGGTGTTTCTCCCACTGCCGATCCGTCCACCCTGCGGCGCGCCTTCCGCGAACTCAGCAAGCAGTACCACCCCGACACCACCAGTCTGCCGGCCGATGAGGCCACCCGTAAGTTCCAAAGTCTGAAGGATGCCTACAGTATCCTCACAGACCCCAGCCAGCGCCAGAGCTACGATCTGGCCCGCCAGCGCCCCAGCAGCCCAGCGCCAGCGCCCCGCCCACAGCCGACGATCCAGACCGCCAGCAATGCCTACCTGGATGCCAAGGACCGAGCCCTGTCCCCGGGAGAACTGTTCGCCCTCTTCCTACTGGCCCTGACCTTCGTGGTCTCCCTGGTTCTGGCCATCGGGCTGGGTCTGGCCCGGGGCGAAGCACTGCTGCGCACCCCCAGCTGGCTGCAGCCCAGTCCGGCGGTGGAGACACTGCCCAGTGCCGAGGCCACACCCGTGGCGGTAGCTCCAGCTGACGGCGCTGCCGCCACAGTCCCGAGCAGCGTCCCGGCCGTCACCCCGCTGCCCCAGTCCACTCCTGCCCCTGAGGTTCCCTGATGAGTTCCAGCGTCATCCTACCGGACCCCGCCTGTCCGCTCTACAACCACTCCCTGACCGCCATCGAAGCCTGGCTGACCCAGCAGGGCTGCCGTCAGCAGAGCGATCGCCCGGAATGCTGGTCCCTGGTCCGGCAGGACTGGCAGGCTGAACTGGAGCTGGACATCGACTGCTGCGTGGTCCGCTACGAACGCCCGGGCCAGGAGCCGGTAACCCGCGTTTTCAAGTACTCGCTCAGCCGGACCGATCTCGAAGCCGTGATTTTCGCGGGCCCCTGAGCCCTAGAGCTTACCGAAGCGACGGTGACGCCCCTGGAAGTCCTGGAGCGCCCGGTGGAAGGCCGGAATATCGAAGTCCGGCCAGAAGGTCTCCGTGACATAGATCTCGGCGTAGGCCAGCTGCCAGAGCAGAAAGTTACTGATCCGCATCTCACCGCTGGTGCGGATCAGCAGATCTGGATCCTGCAGCCCCTGGGTGAACAGTGACTGCTCGAACAGGTTCTCATCAATGTCCTCAGGCTGCAGTTCCCCAGCCTGGACCCGCCGGGCCAGGGCTCGAGCCGCCGTGAGAATTTCATGGCGACCTCCGTAGTTGGTCGCCACCGTAAAACAGATACCGGTGTTGGCGGCAGTCGCCGCTTGGGCCTGATCGATCTGTCGCTGCAGCGAGAGAGGCAGGGCCGCCAGATCCCCCACAAAGCGGATGCGGACGTTCTCCTCCACCAGTTCCCGCAGTTCCTGACGCAGGACCCGCTCGAACAGGGTCATCAGAAACTCGACTTCCTCCTGGGGTCGCCCCCAGTTTTCGGTCGAGAAGGCATAGGCGGTCAGGGCCCCGATACCCCAGTCGTCACAGCAGCGCAACAGGCGTTTCAGAGCATCCACCCCGCGCCGATGGCCCATAATCCGGGGCATTGCCCGTTGCTTGGCCCAGCGACCATTGCCGTCCATGATCACCGCCACATGCCGCGGTAGCCGGGCGGGATCGAGATCCATCGGCAGCGGGGTGGTGATCCATTGGCGCAATGCTTTCATCGCTTCTCCCGAGGGTAAGGCCAGAGTCGATGGCCGATTCTACCGAACCAGTACTGTCCCCGGCGACCGATCTTGCGTCCGAGAATGCGCAGATCCGGGGCAATCACCTCCTTATCGACCGAGTGGGAAAGTCGGTCCTCCAGAAGTTCTCTGAGTTTACTGCTCGTCAGGGGGCGATTCAGTACTCCCCGCTCCGCCAGGGAAATGGATCCGGTTTCCTCGGAGACAACAATGCAGAGGCACTGATCCACACGCTCGGTAATTCCCAGAGCCGCCCGGTGGCGGGTCCCCAGACGGCGGGCGATCGTCTGCTCGGACAGGGGCAGAATCACCGCCGCCGCCACCACCCGGTTGTCGCGGATCAGCACCGCACCGTCATGCAGGAGAGTACTGGTCTGAAACAGAGACTGCAGCAGTTCCTTACTCAGTTCGGAGTTGAGGCGCACCCCCGGAACCGAGAAATCCCGCTCGTCGATGGGCTGTCCGGTCTCGACAATGATCAACGCCCCAATCCGGTTCTGGGACAGTTCCCGCACCGCTTCGATGATTTCATCCACGGCACCATCCGATCGAGTCTGGGGCCGGATATCCGGTCGCAGCAGCAGGCCCAGTTCCCCGCGGCCCAGCAGTTCCAGAAAGCGACGGAACTCCGACTGCAGCAGCACCGCCATGGCGACAGCCGAGCCAATCACCAGATTATTGAGGACGAAGTTGAGCAGGGTCAGGTGCAGACGCCCACTCAGGGCCGCCGCCAGCATCAGCAGGATGAAACCCCGCACCATCCAGAGAGTACGCCGCTCACCGATCACCACCAGAATCACGTAGGTGAGCAGCAGCACCAGCAGCACGTCCAGCAGATTCAGGCCGATCAGGGCCGGGGCCCCACCCAGCCATCCTCCCAGTTGCTGCCAGACCCCCATGCCTTCGACCCCAGATGACCCTCGACCCGCCCAGGTCCGTTGAACAGTAGACTACACCGGTCGCCGACAGCCGCAAAGGCAGCAGGGGATACGGTGGATCAGGCGCGCAGCCGCTCCGGAAGCCGATCCTGACGGATCAGATCGTCCAAAGATTCGCGCTGAAGAATCAGGTTAGCCTCACCCTCGGCCACCAGCACCGCCGCCGGACGGGCAATGCGGTTGTAGTTGGAGGACATGCTGTAGTTGTAGGCTCCGGTGGCCAGCACCACCAGCACATCGCCGGTCCGGGCCGCCGGCAGTTGAGCGTCCTTAATCAGCACATCCCCGGACTCGCAGTGCTTACCGGCGATAGTGACGGTCTCGGTTGCCTCCTCGGTGATCCGATTAGCCAGCACCGAGCGGTAGAGCGACTGGTAGGTGATCGGACGGGGGTTATCGGACATGCCGCCATCGACAGTGATGTAGCGGCGGATGCCGGGCACGTCCTTGGTACTGCCCACCTGATAGGCAGTGAGGCAGGAGGAGCCGATCAGGGACCGCCCGGGTTCGCAGATCAGCTTCGGATAGCCGATGCCGGCCTGGTCACAGGCGTCGGTCATCGCCTGGCCGACGAGGGTGCACCATTGCGCGATGCTCGGGGGATCGTCCTGCTCGGTATAGCGAATCCCCAGGCCACCGCCGACGTTCAGTTCCTCAACGGGCAGCCCTGTGGCCTTGGCCCGGGCAAAGGCATTGGCAAGCACGGCCGTCAGATCACGGTGGGGCTGGGTTTCGAAGATCTGGGAGCCGATGTGGGCATGCAGACCGATACAGCGGAGGTTGGCGTGGCGAGCCAGGGCCGCGAACACCTCTTCCAGCTGATCGGGGTCGAAGCCGAACTTGCTGTCGAGGTGCCCGGTGCGGATGTACTCGTGGGTATGGCACTCGATGCCGGGGGTGAAGCGGATCATCACCCGCACCGGCGCCGTGGCGATCGCCGCCAGGGTCTCCATCTCGGCCCAATTGTCGACCACGACGGTCACCCCGGCCTCGGCGGCCATGGCCAGCTCATCCCGGGACTTGTTGTTGCCGTGGAAGTAGATCAGGGCCGGATCGAACCCGGCCTTGAGGGCGGTGTAGAGTTCTCCGGCGGAGACCACATCGATGCCCAGGCCCTCGCTGGCGACGATGGCGCAGACGGCCAGACAGTTCCAGGCCTTGGAGGCATAGATCGGCAGGGTCTCACCGGGATAGGCCGCCGCGAAGGACTGACGATACTGACGGCAGGCGGTTCGCAGCCCCTGCTCATCCAGGATGTAGAGGGGCGAACCGAACTGCGCCACCAGGTCGCTGACCCGGCAGCCCCCGACCACCAGCTCCCCGGCGTCATCAATGCCCGCCGTGATCGGGAACAGGTTCTGGTTGGGGGACTCGGCCCGTTCACCCAGGCCGAAGAGGGTCGGGTAACGGAGCGGAGCGGGGGCCGTAGAAACCATGGCGCAGCAATATATATAGATCGCAGTCCTGAAAGCTTCTTTCACTCCGGCAGACGCACCCATGGATGCCTGCCCGGGATCACCCGGTGCGAGCGGTCCTTGGATCCCGTGAAAGAAAGCCTTTGAACCAGTGTACCGTCCCGGTCCCGGCGGTCGCCGTCCACCCGTTCCCGAGCCCCTCCCCTGCCGATGCCAACACTTCACCTCACCCCGCTACAGCTCGAGGATGTGGATGCCGCCCTGGCCCTGGACCAGGCCGTCCTGGGGGGGCTCTGGCAACGGGGGGGCTACGAACGCGAAATCGAGAGCGATGCCAGTGATCTGCTGGCCCTTCGGGTGGATGCCGAGCTGATCGGCATCGGCTGTCTCTGGGCGATCCTCGAGGAAGCCCACATCACCACCCTGGCGATCGCCCCCGCCTGGCAGCGGCAGGGACTGGGCCGCTGGCTGCTGCTCAACCTGCTCGCGGCCGCCCAGGTCCGCCAGCTGGAGTGGGCCACCCTGGAAGTGCGGGCCTCCAATGCCGCCGCGATCGCCCTTTACAGCCAGCTGGGTTTCAGCGAGGTGGGACGGCGCAAGCGGTACTACCACAACCCCGAGGAGGACGCCCTGATTCTCTGGCTGAAGCGCCTGTCCTCCGAGCCGATCCGGGAGCAGCTGGAGCGGTCCCGGGATCAGAACCGCGAGCAGCTGCGGATCCGTGGCTTCGACACCATCTGAAGTGCGTTATCTTGCTGTTCACAGCAATCAGAAAAGAGGCTTGTTTATACCTATACAAAAGGTCGTGAAACCCGTACCAGACGGTCGGTCTGGGGCTTTTCGCCCCTCAAAAAACCCTGTGTTAGAATCGGCCTACCGGCCCCACGACAGGTGACGCTCCACCATGTTTGAACGCTTTACCGAGAAGGCCATCAAGGTCATCATGCTCGCCCAGGAGGAGGCCCGGCGCCTGGGACACAACTTCGTCGGGACGGAACAGATTCTCCTCGGCCTGATCGGCGAGGGCACCGGCGTCGCCGCCAAGGTGCTCAAGTCCATGGGCGTGAACCTGAAGGACGCCCGCATCGAGGTCGAGAAGATCATCGGCCGCGGCTCTGGCTTCGTCGCCGTGGAAATCCCCTTCACGCCCCGAGCCAAGCGGGTACTGGAACTCTCCCTGGAGGAAGCGCGCCAGCTGGGGCACAACTACATCGGCACCGAGCACCTGCTGCTGGGCCTGATCC
>CAWUMD010000060.1:0-11527 GCA_963923365.1 uncultured bacterium | reverse complement strand
TAGAAGTCGTGGGCCAGGATCGTCTCGGCAAAGACCGAGCGAGCTTCGCTCTGCAGATGCTCGAGGGTGACGCTGTTGCCCGGGGCGTAGCGGGGGCTGAAGTGGGTGAGGATCAGCTGCCGCACTCCGGCGGCGGCCGCCACCTCGGCGGCCATGCGGGCTGTGGAGTGCTGACGCTGGTAGGCCATCTCGGTCTCGGCGTCGCCGAAGGTGGACTCGTGCACCAGCACGTCGGCGGCGCGGGCCAGGGCGATCGCGTTCTCGCAGTAGACCGTGTCGGTGCAGTAGACGAAGCTGCGCCCCGGCAGATCCGGGCCGCAGAGCTGTCGTCCGTCGATCACCCGCCCGTCTGCGAGGGTGACCTGGGCGCCATCCTTCAGCTGCTTGTAGATCGGTCCCGGCGGAATACCCAGGGCCTGAGCCTGTTCGACATCGAAACGCCCGGGACGGTCCGCCTCCTGGACCCGGAAGCCGTGGGCCGTAACCCGGTGTTTGAGGGGCAGAGCTGTGACGGTCAGTTCCTCATCCTGGAAGACGGTCCCTGCCTGCACCGCATGGATGCGCACCGGATAGTTGAGGTGGGTCTGGGAGGTGCGGATGCAGCCCTGCAGATAGTCCTTGAGCGGGGGCGGGCCGTAGATGTCGATCTGCTCCGGGTTGCCTGCCATGCCGACGCTGGCCAGCAGCCCCAGCAGCCCGAAGATGTGATCCCCGTGCATGTGGGTGATGAAGATCCGCCGCAGCTGGCTGATGCGCAGGTCGCTGCGCAGGAACTGATGCTGGGTGCCCTCGCCGCAGTCGAACAGCCACAGTTCAGAGCGTTGGGGCAGGCGCAGGGCCACCGCCGAGACGTTACGGCTGCGGGTGGGAACGCCGGAACTGGTGCCGAGAAAGGTGATCTGCAAGAGGGGCGGGAGGTCTGAAGCAGTTCTGATCCTGACATAAAGGGGCACTCGGACGGCTGGCCCCGACCGCCGGTCGGGCTTGCCAGGCTTCGGTAAAATGACCGTTGCCCTGACCTGGGCGATCGCCCTTTACTCACCCCCAGCCGCCATGTCTTCCTCTTCCCGCCCGGTTGGTTTGTGTCTGGTCCTGAGTGCCGTGATGGCCCTGGTGGCGGCACCGGCTCGAGCCGACAATCTGCGGGTGGCGATCGCCGAGGGTAAGGCCCAGGTGCGGCTGGGGACCTCCACGGCGGCGGAAATCCGTGACGCCCAGGGACGCCGTCTCGGCAGCCTCGATCCCCAGCAGGGGGTCTACGCCCAGGAGGAGAATGGCCGGGTGGCCATCGGTACCGTGCGGGCCAGCCAGCTCTGGATTGTGCCCACGGGGCAGGATGGTCTCGTCTGGATCGGCGATCGCTGGTATCGCGGTAGGGCCCAGCTGGTGCCCCAGGACAATGGCCTGGCGGCAATCAACGTCGTCGATATCGATGACTATCTCTACAGTGTGGTCGGCAGCGAGTCCCCGGCCTCCTGGCCCCTGGATGCCCTGCGGGCCCAGGCGGTGGCGGCTCGCTCCTACGTCCTCTATCGCCAGGGCCAGAGCCGTAACCCTCTCTACGATGTCGGCACCTCGACCCGATGGCAGGTCTACAAGGGGGTCGAGGCGGAAGCCCCGTCCACTATCCAGGCGGTCCATGACACGGTGGGGCAGGTGCTCACCTACGGGGGCCGGGTGATCGAAGCGGTGTTCCATGCCTCCAGTGGGGGCCACACCGAGAACGTCGAGGATGTCTGGAATTCGGCCGTGCCCTACCTGCGGGGCGTGCCTGATTACGATCAGTCGGCGCCGGTGTTCCGCTGGACCAAGAGCTTCTCGGTGGCCGAGATCAGCCAGCGGCTGACGGGGGTCGGGCAGGTGCAGGCGATTGAGGCGATCGCCACCACACCCCAGGGGCGCGTCCGCACGGCCCGCGTCACCGGGGACCGCGGCAGCATCACCATGACCGGCGACCAGATCCGCAAGGCCCTGGAGCTGCGCAGCTCCCTGTTCACGATCACGCCGACCAACAGTCTGTTCAGCCTCGGGGGGCTCACCAGCGGTGGGCGACCCGACAGCTTCCAGGTGGAAGGACGGGGCTTCGGTCATGGCCTCGGCCTCAGCCAGTGGGGGGCCTTCGGCATGGCCAGCCAGGGCTTCAGCTACCAGGCGATCCTGGGGCACTTCTACCGGCAGGCCAACCTGGCCAAGGGCTACTAGGCCTCGCTGAGCAGCCCACCGAGAACGGAGCGGATCACCTCGTTCGGTACCTGATCGGTGATGACGACCCGGCCGATGCCCTCGGGCAGGATGAAGCGGACCTTGCCTGCCTTCACCTTCTTGTCGAGGCCGAGGCTGTCAATGATCGCCTCCACCGCCACCCCGGCCGGGATGCGCGTGGGCAGGCCGCAGCGGGCGATCAGGGCGTCCTGGCGATCGCACTCCGCCGCACTCCACATCCCCAGCTCGACGGCGATCCGTCCGGCGGCGACCATGCCGATCGCCACACCTTCGCCGTGGGTGATCAGCTTGTAGTTCGTCAGGCTCTCGATCGCGTGGCCGATGGTGTGGCCGTAGTTGAGGATCGCCCGCAGACCGCCTTCCTTCTCGTCCTGGCTGACCACCTCCGCCTTGGCCCGGGCCGACTCATCAAGGATGCGGGTGAGCAGGGCCGGGTCGAGCCCCCGCTGGCGGTCCAGCCGCGGTGCCGCTTCCAGAGCCTCGAACAGGCCCCGGCTCCAGATCACGCCGTACTTGATCACTTCCGCCATGCCCGAGCGGAACTCGCGCACCGGCAGGGTTGCCAGCACCTCGGGGTCGATCAGCACCAGACGCGGCTGGTGGAAGGCGCCGATCAGGTTCTTGCCGCGGGGATGGTTGACGCCGGTCTTGCCGCCGATGGCCGCATCCACCATCGCCAGCAGCGAGGTGGGCACCTGGGCGACGTGGATGCCCCGCAGCCAGGTGGCGGCCGCAAAGCCGGTCATGTCCCCGATCACGCCGCCGCCGAGGGCGACCATCAGGGAACTGCGCTCCAGCCGCATCTCCAGGGCCGCATCGTGGATCTTCAGCACCGTGGCCGGCGTCTTGTAGCGCTCCCCGGCGGGCAGAATCAGCTGCCGGGTCTCGAAGCCCGCCTGCTGCAGGGAACGCAGGGCGCGATCGCCGTAGTGCCTGAAAATTGTCGGATTGGAGACCAGCAATGCCTTGCGGCCCAGTTTTGCCGGGGTCTCCGGACCGGTAAGCAGCGCTCCGAGGCGTTCGAGAGCGCCTGCTCCCACCGCGATGTTGTAGGGCTGCTCAGGCAGGGGGACGGGAATCAGGCGATCGCTCACGTCAGCGTTCCGGCAAAGGGTCGAAGATTGTGGACAATCATTTTACCGCTGGGGCCTCAGGCCCCTCGTCCCTCTGGGTGCTCCTATGCTCGGTCGTCGCTCCACGCCCTACCTGTTCCTGGCTCCGGCTCTGACGGCCCTGGTGCTGACCGTGTTCTGGCCGGCCCTGGAGGCCTTCCGCTACAGCTTCATGCAGTTCGGCTACAACCTCACCCGCGAGCCCCGCTGGATCGGGCTGGCCAACTTCCAGCGGCTGGTCCACGACCCGATCTTCTGGAAGACCCTGGTCAACACGCTGCTCTACCTGGTCTGCGTGGTGCCGCTGCTGATGCTGCTGCCCCTGGGGCTGGCGATTCTGGTCAACCGGCCCCTACGCGGCATCACCGGCTTCCGGCTGGCCTACTACACGCCGGTAATCGTCTCGGTGGTGGTGGCGGGCATCGCCTGGCGCTGGCTCTACGCCGAGAACGGTCTGCTCAACCAGTTCGGGCAGCTGCTTTTCGGCTCCGGCTTCACCCCCGTTCCCTGGCTCACCAGTCCCGCCCTGGCGATCTTCAGCGTCATGGCCGTCACGGTCTGGAAGGGCCTGGGCTACTACATGGTGATCTACCTGGCTGGGCTCCAGGGCATCCCCGGTGACCTCTACGAGGCGGCATCCCTCGATGGCTCCGACGGCTGGCAGCGTCACTGGGACATCACCCTGCCGCTAATGCGCCCCTACCTGACCCTGGTGGGGGTGATCTCCGCCATCTCGGCGACCAAGGTGTTCGAGGAGGTGTTCATCATGACCCAGGGCGGCCCCCTCGACAGCTCCAAGACCATCGTCTACTACGTCTACGAGCAGGCCTTCCAGAACCTAGAGGTGAGCTACGCCTGCACCGTCGGGCTGGTGCTGTTCCTGGTGATTCTGGTGCTGACCCTGCTGCGGTTGCGCTTCGCCCCGGCTGAGCAACAGGTGTTCTGATGTCGCAGCATCTCTGGTATCCGTTCACGCCGATCGATAGCCCACCGCCGCTGCCGGTGGTGCGGGGTGAGGGCGCCTGGCTGGAACTGGCCGACGGGCGGCGCATCCTCGATGCCATCTCCAGCTGGTGGGTGACCCTGCACGGCCATAGCCACCCGGCGATCGCTGACGCAATTCATCGTCAGGCCCTGCAACTGGAGCAGGTGATCTTCGCGGGCTTCACCCATGTCCCGGCCGAGCAACTGGCGGCGGAACTGACCACCCTGCTGCCGCCGGGGCTGGATCGCGTCTTCTACAGCGATGACGGCTCTACGGCGGTGGAGGTAGCCCTGAAGCTGGCGCGGCAGGTGTGGACCAACCGGGGCGAGGACCGGCGCCGCTTCATCGCCTTCGAGGGTGCCTACCACGGCGATACCTTCGGGGCGATGGCCGTGGGGGCGCGATCGCTGTTCACCCGCGCCTACGACCCGCTGCTGTTCGAGGTAGCCTTTGCCCCCTACCCCGAAACCTGGATCGGTGATACCGACGTGGCTGCTCGCGAAGCGGCGGCCCTGGCCGAGCTGGAACGCCTGCTGCGCGAGCAGCCGACGGCAGCGATCATCCTCGAACCGCTGATGCAGGGCGCCAGTGGCATGCGTCTGTCGCGGCCGGAGTTTCTGCAGCAGGTGGCGTCCCTGGCCCGCGCCCACGGCACGCTGCTGATCTTCGATGAAGTAATGACCGGCTTCGGCCGCACCGGCGACTGGTTCGCCTGCCAGCGGGCTGGGGTCACTCCCGACCTGATCTGCCTCTCCAAGGGGCTGACCGGCGGCTTCCTGCCCATGGGCGCCACGGTGGCTAGTGAGGCAATCTACGACGCCTTCCGGGGGCAGGAACCGGAGCGGACCTTCTGGCATGGCCACAGCTACACGGCCAACCCCCTCGGCTGCGCCGCCGCCCTGGCCAGTCTGGAGCTGCTGCGGCAGGCGGAACCGGTGGTACGCGGCTTCGAGGCCCGCCACCGTCAGCATCTGGAGACGCTGGCAGATCATCCCCGCCTGCGGCGGCTGCGCACCCTGGGGACGATCGCTGCCCTGGAGGTCGGGGATCCCGGCGTCAGCGGCGACGATGGCGGCTACCTCTCCAGCTACGGGCCGCGCCTGCGGGTCCTGGCCCTGGAGGAGGGGGTGCTGCTGCGCCCCCTCGGCAACATCCTCTACCTGCTGCCGCCCCTCTGTCTCAGTGACAGCGAACTGGCCGGCGTCTACGGGGCGATCGCCCACATCCTAGATCGCCTCTGAGCCTAAGGTTCGTCAGTGATTTCGCTTCCGCCGCCCGTGGTCTGACGGGCGAAGAGAATATCCAGGGTGCGTAGGTGCGTGTGCAGCCCGGCGTCCTGAATCGGCAGCAGCCGGGCCGGAGCTCCGGACTCGTTGTAGTGGGCGTGCCAGTAGCCGGGCGGCGTCACGAACACCGCCCCCGGTTGCCAGTCCACCCGCACCGGGTTGCGGATCTGACCGTTGCTGTCGAGCCGCTCACCCACCAGGCTGTAGCAGCCGGGCTGGCAGTCGATGATCAGATCCAGCGCCACCGACTGATGGCGGTGGGGCGCTTGGACCGCATCCACCGGCAGCAGGCCGAACATCGCCCAGATCGTGTGGGTGATCGTCCGGGTCTGGGGGAAGTTCTCGTGACCGAGCAGCACGCTCAGGCGATTGGCCCGGGCAGAGCTGGGGTCGCTGACGATCTCCGTCAGCTTCGCTTCCATCTCGGAACGGCGGTAGAGGGTGGGTTCGAAGCGGGCCTGGTTGGGAACTACCCCCAGATAGCGCAGCAGGGGGGCATCGTGGACCCAGTAGAAGGCGCTGTCGCTGCTGGCCAGATGCACGGCAGCACTGTCGGCAGGCAGGGTGAAGATGTCGCCCTCGCCCCAGACGATCTCCTGGCCGCCGACCCGCGAAACGCCCTGGCCCCGCAGCACGTAGAACAGCTGGCTGGTGGCGATCGCCTCGGTCTGCAGCGCTTCTCCGGGGCGGATGTGCACGAAGTTGGCGCAGAGGCTGGGGGAGGTGGCCGGGCCCTCGCAACCCAGGGACTCGCTCAGATCAAGGGGCAGAATGCAGGTCTGACCTTCCTGGTGCAGGGTCGCAGGCCAGTCCTGGTAGGGCACGCGGGAGATCAGCCGCTGCTGGATCGGATTGGCGGCTTCCCGGTAGTCATAGAAGCGGGCAGCGGCAACGAGTCGGTCCACATCGACGACGGTGAGCATGGGCTTCTAGCCTCCGTCAGAGCGCTTGCTTAAAGAAAGATCATAATCAGTCGCGGCCCTCTGGATGTGGCCTAACAGACCAAATCCCGGCATTGCTCCAGAGAAATGTTCTATAGCTGGGAAAGGCTTTTTTTATCAATCAATGACCGATCACCCGGATCAGCGGCTCTCCAGCTACGACTACCACCTGCCCGAGGAGCGGATTGCCCAGAATCCGGCCGAGCCCCGGGATGCTTCCCGTCTGCTGGTGGTCCGGGGCCAGAGCCATGCGCATCGCATCTTCCGGGAACTGGATGATCTGCTGCAGCCTGGTGATCTGCTGGTGGTCAATACCACCCGGGTGTTGCCAGCCCGGCTGCATGGTCGAAAACCGAGTGGCTCCCTGGTCGAGTTGCTGCTGCTCGAGGAGCGCAGCGCCGACACCTGGCTGTCGCTGGTGCGTCCCGGCAAGCGGCTCAAGCCCGGCGCGGTGGTGGACATCCCGGATCCCCAGGGCGGTGCGCCGCTGCGGGCGACGATCATCGACTCCGATGCGCCCACCGGCGGGCGCCTGGTGCGTTTCGAGCTGCCCGAGGGCTGCGATCGCCTCCTGCATTGCCTGGACCGCTACGGGGAACTGCCCCTGCCCCCCTACATCACCGACTCGACAGCCCCCGGCGATCGTTATCAGACGGTCTACGCTAATCAGCCCGGGTCCGTTGCGGCCCCCACCGCCGGGCTGCACTTCACTCCGGCTCTACTGGAGCGACTGGCGGCCAAGGAAATCGAGCGGGCGGAAGTGACCCTGCACGTCGGCATCGGCACCTTCCGCCCGGTCGAGACCGAGAATATCCTCGAGCACCGGATGCATGCGGAGGTGGCTGAAATCAGTGCCGAAACCGTGGCGCGGATCCGGGCCACCAAAGCCCGGGGAGGGCGGGTGATCGCCGTCGGCACCACCTCCGTGCGGACCCTCGAAGGCGTTGCCGCTCTCCACGACGGGGACCTGCAACCCTTCGCCGGGCCCCTGAACCTGTTCATCTACCCGGGCTTCCAGTGGCAGGTGATTGATGGCCTGATCACCAATTTTCACCTGCCCCGCTCCAGCCTGATGATGCTGGTCAGTGCCCTGATTGGCCGCGAGCGGCTGCTGGCTCTCTACGACGAGGCGATTCGCGAGCAGTACCGCTTCTACTCCTTCGGCGACGCGATGCTGCTGCTGCCCTGAGCCCCGAAACGACGAAGGCCACTCCTACGGGAGTGGCCTTCGTGCCGAGGATTGGAGTCCGCCTTAACCGGCAATCTTGATCAGCTCGACATCGAAAATCAGAGTGGCGTTCGGGGGGATGACGCCGCCCGCCCCGCGGGAGCCGTAGCCGAGGGCGGCGGGGATGATCAGCTTACGGCGACCGCCGACCTTCATGGTCAGCACGCCTTCATCCCAGCCCTTGATCACCTGGCCGACGCCAATCTTGAACTGGAAGGGCCGGTTGCGATCGCGGGAACTGTCGAACTGGGTGCCGTCCTCGAGGGTGCCGGTGTAGTGCACGACAACCGTCTGGCCGGGCTGGGGGGAGGCGCCGCTGCCGACTTCGATGTCGACGTACTGAAGGCCGGAATCGGTCGTAATCACAGTTTCACCCTGCTTCTGTTTGGAGACGATGCGTGGCTGCTGGGGCTTGAGCAGATCGGCCTGAGCGACCTGGGTGACCTCGGCGGTCTCGGCCACAGGCTCTCTGGCGGCGATCGCCTCGGGGGCCGGTCCGATCACCTGGGCCACGATGAAGACCACCAGGCAGACCACCATCAGTCCGAAGCTGACCAGTATCTCCCGCACCTTCGATTCCTCCATCAACCCTGGCGGCACGCATGTGCTCGCTGCGACTCTCATTCAATGTACGGCAAAGTCAGTCACGGACGGCTTTCGAGCTCGCGGATCTGACGCTCCAGCCGATCGATGCGACCCCGCAGTTCGTCCACCTCCGACTGACCGGGTACCCCCAGATCCCGCAGCCAGTACTCGAACTGGCGCCGGGCCTGCTGTTCCCAGTTGCCCTCCAGGGGCAGGGCGGCCAGCAGCTCGTTCACCAGTTGTTGGGCCTGCTCCGGCTCCAGACGACCACTGCGGCTCCAGTCTTCCCCCACCCGGCGCAGCCGATCCGCCACCAGGGAGGCGGTGCCGATACCCAGGGTCAGCAGTTCGCCGACAAGTCGATTCGTATTCATGCAGGGCGGTCGATCAGGCCTGGCTCATTATGACCGGCCCGGCCGGGGCGATCGCCCTCAGCGCCCGAGCAGCATGTGCCGCTCGGTATCCACCCGCAGCCAGCCTTCCTGCTTGAACTGCCCCAGCAGTCGGGTGACGGTGACGCGGGTGGTGCCCAGGGCATTGGCCAGATGCTGGTGGGTGAGGCGCACCCCGATGCGGGTGCCCTGGGGGGTGACGATCCCGAACTCCTGTCCCAGCAGCCCGAGGAACTCCCGCAGCCGGTCCTCCACCCGCCGCTGCCCGGCCAGGGCCAGCAGGGCCTCGCTCTGGCGCAGGCGCTGGCTGACGGCCCGCATCAGCTCACGACCCAGATTGGGAGATTGTTCGATCTCCACCCACTTGAGGCGCATCAGGTCCACCGGGGTCAGGGCGGCGGCGTAGTAGGGATCGACCAGCGAGAGGTCGCGACCGAAGGGCATGCCCGGTCCGACCAGACCCAGCAGGGCTTCATCCCCGCTTTCGTAGGTGGTGCTGAGGCTGACGACACCCCGGCAGACAATCCAGACCTCATCGGGGGCCTGGGGAATCACCTGACCGGCGGGGACCCGCACCAGGTTCCGTTCCTTGTAGGTGGTTTCCAGGATCTGGCGGATGCGCTGGAAGGCGGGAGAGCCTTGGACGGGAGCGGAAACGATCATCGGGTTTTCCTGCCGACAGCCGGAGGGATGAAGCGACTGTAGAATCCGTCCCCGCTCCCGGGAACCAAGGGCCGGTAGAGGGCCGTTTAAGCTTCGTTTAAGGAATGAGGGCGCCTGACCACGGTCAGGCGCCCTCAAGTGGCTGTCTGGGCTCGAACGTTCAGAGCGGGGTGGCCAGATCCTGCTCGATCAGGGCCGCCTGGCTGGCGTCCTTGGGATTGGGCTTGGTGAGGATGCTGGCATCGCCGTTCACCAGGGTCTGGCAGGCGAGGCGGTAGCTGTCCGGACTCTTGCGGAACCGACGTTCCTCGACGGCGGTGCGGGGCGAGAGGTTCTCGAGTCCCTGCACCACCTCGACGATGCAGGTGCTGCATTGGCCATAGCCGCCGCAGCACTTGATCTTGCCGATCAGGGTGTAGAGGTCGACGTTGTTCTCGATTGCCTTGAGCCGCAGATTGTCCCCGGGGGCGGCAAAGCTCTCGACACCTTCCCGAATGAAGCGAATCTTGGACATGTGAGCACCCCCGGATGCGGTCGTTGGCAAGTGATGTAACAAAACGTTAAGCAACTGGCAATCGTAGCACAGGGTTTAGGTAACTGTGCGGGTTGTACCGGCGTCTCAGGCTGGTTACACTTCTTCAGGATCTCTATACCGTCAGCTCATTCCGCAACCGCCCAGGACTATGCCCCACCTCGACCCAGGTCTCCCGTGGGACCGTGCTCTGATGCGATCCGGTAAGCTGATTCCTAGACAGTCCGACAGCGGTTTGCTGAGAAACGCTGGCGAAAAACTTAGAGGAGGAGCGTAGTCGAATGGGACTACCCTGGTACCGTGTGCACACGGTCGTCCTCAATGATCCGGGACGATTGATCGCCGTGCACCTGATGCACACTGCCCTCGTGGCAGGTTGGGCGGGCTCGATGGCACTGTACGAGCTCGCTATTTTCGATCCCAGCGATCCGGTGCTCAACCCGATGTGGCGTCAGGGCATGTTTGTGCTGCCCTTCATGACCCGTCTGGGTATCACCGGTTCCTGGTCTGGCTGGAGCATCACCGGTGAAACCGGTGTTGACCCCGGCTTCTGGAGCTTTGAAGGTGTGGCTACGGCGCACATCATTCTCTCCGGTCTGCTTTTCCTGGCGGCCATCTGGCACTGGGTCTACTGGGACCTGGAGCTGTTCACCGATCCTCGGACCGGCGAATCGGCCCTCGACCTGCCCAAGATGTTCGGCATTCACCTGCTGCTGTCCGGCATCCTCTGCTTCGGTTTCGGTGCGTTCCACCTGACCGGCGTCTGGGGTCCTGGCATGTGGGTGTCTGACCCCTACGGTCTGACCGGCCACGTTCAACCGGTGGCTCCGGCCTGGGGCCCTGACGGCTTCAACCCCTTCAACCCCGGCGGCATCGTGGCTCACCACATTGCAGCGGGTGTTGTCGGCATCATTGCCGGTGTCTTCCACCTGACCGTGCGTCCCCCCGAGCGCCTCTACAAGGCGCTGCGGATGGGCAACATCGAGACGGTCCTCTCCAGCTCGATCGCGGCGGTGTTCTTCTCCGCCTTCGTCGTCGCCGGTACCATGTGGTACGGCAGCGCCGCGACCCCGATCGAACTGTTTGGCCCCACCCGTTATCAGTGGGATCAGGGCTACTTCAAGCAGGAAATTGCCCGCCGTGTTGACAGCGCCGTTGCCAATGGCGACAGCCTGCAGGCGGCTTACCAGGCGATCCCTGAAAAGCTGGCCTTCTACGACTACGTCGGTAACAGCCCTGCCAAGGGTGGTCTGTTCCGTGTCGGTCCGATGAACAAGGGTGATGGTCTGGCTCAGGGCTGGCTCGGTCACCCCGTCTTCAAGGACAAGGAAGGTAACGTCCTCGAAGTGCGTCGTCTGCCCAACTTCTTCGAAAACTTCCCCACCATCCTCACTGACTCCGAAGGCGTCGTCCGCGCGGACATCCCCTTCCGTCGTGCGGAATCGAAGTACAGCTTCGAAGAAACCGGCATCACCGTCTCCTTCTACGGCGGTGAACTGGATGGTCAGAGCTTCTCTGATCCCGTTCAGGTCAAGAAGCTGTCTCTTATACACATCTGACGCTGCCGACGATACTCCTTG
>CAWUMD010000059.1:0-11597 GCA_963923365.1 uncultured bacterium | reverse complement strand
CTGGCCATCCCCCTACTGGATCATCTGATTGTCGGCCAGGGCCGGATCAACAGCCTGCGGGAAACCACTGCGCTCTGGCAGGAAATTCCCCAGGGGGACTAGACAAGCCGACGCTCATCCGGCACGATAGTTAAGCACTGAGGGCGATTAACTCAGCGGTAGAGTACATCCTTCACACGGATGGAGTCACTGGTTCAAGTCCAGTATCGCCCATTCCTTCTCACGACCTAGCCCGTGGGTTTCCAGCGGCCTCCTGACCCCAGGCGTCAGTCGCCTCGCCACTCAGGCGGTAGCCGACGGCCCGCACTGTAACGATCAGCTGCGGAGCCTGGGGATCGGTTTCGAGCTTCTTGCGCAGGGACAGGACATGGGTGTCGACGGTCCGCGGATTGTCGACCCGGTCCGGCCAGGCCCGCTCCAGCAGTTCCACCCGGGTCAGGGTTTCGCCTCCGGCCTGGAGCAGGACGTAGAGCAGGCTGAATTCCTGGGGCGTCAGATCAACCGTCTGGCCGCCCCGGCTGACCCGGCGCTGCACCGGGTCGACCGTCAGGTCACGTAGCTGGAGCAGATGCTCTCCAGATCTGGCATTCTGCCGCCTCAGCAGTGCCCGCACCCGCGCCTGGAATTCCTGCAGACCGAAGGGTTTGACCAGATAGTCGTCCGCACCCGCATCCAGGCCCTGGACAATATCCGGTTCCCGATTGCGGGCCGACAGCAGCAGCACCGGCACCGATCGCTGCCCCCGCAGCCAGCGGCAGAACTCGAGACCGCTGCCCTCGCCGAGATCGGCATCCAGAATCACCAGCCCCAGTCGGGACTGCTGCTGCAGCCATTGCCGAGCTGCCAGCAGGGTATCGGTGTGCTCACAATCACAACCCTGCTGCCCCAGATTCCAGGTGATCAGTGATCGCAGATGGGCATTCGCTTCCACGACCAGGACAACGGGCTTGGACACACCGGGATCACACTAGAGCGTTGAGAGTCTAGCAACTCGATTAATAACTTTGTGTATCCCGAAGGACGTCTTCAGGGTTTCCTGACAACAATGGTCCGGTGGCGCGGATCGGACTCGACAGACGTGCACAGTTCGAAGCCTACCCGTTGCAGCAGACCTTCCACATCCAGGGGATAGTACTCATCACTCCAGGGCTCAGTACTCTTCATCAGGGTGAACAGGACCGGCGGCAGACCCCGGATCACCGCTGAACCCGGATTGTTATCGACAATCGCCAGACAGCCACCGGGCCGCAGCAGGCGCAGGGCTTCGCGGGCGATCGCCTCCGTCGCCCGGTTGGGCAACTCGTGCAGAACGAACTGCAGAGTAATCAGATCGAAGCTGGCATCGGCGAACTCCGTGGCCTCCGCCAGACCTTGATGCCACTCGATTTCGCCTGCCGGGTCGCGGTGCCGCGCTACCGCCAGCATGTAGGGGGACAGGTCCAGACCGACGGTGCGGGGGGCCACGCCCTGACGCTGACGATAGAACTCCCGCAGAGTCCGGGTGGAGATGCCGACGGAGCAGCCCAGGTCGAGCAGATCATTCACCTGCGCCGGGCCCTGCGCCACCAGCACCGTATGAAAACTGGAACGCAGGCGATCCTGGGCCTGCTGCCAGGTCAGGTCTTCGTCGGGCCAGACCCGCAGGGCCATGGAATAGGTCGCAGGTTCTGCTTCGTAGGCGGCCAGCCAGCAGAGATTGCCCTCGTCGTAGGCGTGGAAGGGCACCTGGTAGTAATCGGGATAGTCCGCCGTGCGGGGCGGCAGGTCCAGCCCCTGCTGCTGCAGATCATCGACGGTTTCCCGCCAGGCCACACCCTTGCGCTCCGCCGTGCGGATCAGGGTCCGGCGCGCCTGCTGCTTCATCAGGGCGTAGAGCGGGCGGGTGGCAATCAGGGCGTTCACCAGCCTGGAGAGCCAGTCGTCCCCGGCCCAGGCCGGTTTGAGGGAGGAAGCAGTCATCACAGCCACGACGGTCGACAGAGCCGATCCTAGCGAGTCTGCGGGTGACGGCCGAGGAAATCGCCGATCAGGTAGAGCGATCCGCTGAGAATCACCGGTGCCCCCCCGACGTAGGCAGACGCGAAGGCCTGTTCGGGCGTGGCAGCGATCGCCCCCGCAGCCCCCAGGCTCTCGGCGATCGCCACCAGCTCCGCCGGGTCCGCTGCCGGATGACCGGGCACCGGCACCGCCCAGAGGCGATCGCTGGGGGCCAGCAGCAGACGCAGCACCTCGGCATACTCCTTGTTTGCCAGCATGCCGATCACCCAGTGGCGCGACTGCGCCGGGAAGCGGCCATCCACGTAGCGGCGCAGCTCCAGTGCCGCACCGGGATTATGGGCGCCATCGATCAGCAACGGCTGCCCGTCCCAGGTCGCCCACTGCAGTCGCCCCGGCCAGCGGGTCTGAGCAAAGGCCTCTTGAATCATGGCGTTGGGAATCTGCCAGCCCTGTTGCTGCAGGTCCCGCAGCAGCCCCAGGGCCACCGCTGCATTGCTGTGCTGGAAGTCACCGGGCAGTCCCAGTCGGAAGAGCAGGCCATCGGCGACCAGGGCATCTCCCTGGCACTCGGCCGGAGCGACCCAGCGCAGGGGTACACCGAGGCCGTCCGCCTGGCGCTGTACCACCGTGGCTGCTTCCTCCGGCAGGGGGCCGATTACCGCCGGGCAGCCGGGCTTGAGAATCCCGGCCTTCTCGGCGGCGATCGCCGCCAGGGTGTTTCCCAGAACTTCCTTGTGTTCGAGGCTGAGGCTGACAATGGCCGTGGTCAGGGGGCGATCGCAGACATTCGTGGCATCCAGACGACCGCCCAGACCCACCTCCAGCACCGCCACATCCACCCGCTGCTCCGCCAGCCAGAGCCAGGCGGCGGCGGTCACCAGTTCGAACACCGTCGGCGGCTGACCGGGCGGGATCGCGGCGATCACCCGCTGCAGCAGCGGGCGCAGCTCCGAAGGGGCGATCGCCTCGCCGTCGATTCGGAAGCGTTCGCACCAGCTGACCAGATGGGGCGAGCTGTACCAGCCGGTACGATGGCCCGCCCGCTGCAGCGTCTGGGCCACCAGGGCACAGACCGAACCCTTGCCATTGCTGCCCGCCACATGCACCACCGGCACCCGCGCCTGGGGGTTGCCCAGGGCGGCCAGCAGCAATCGCATCCGCTCCAGGCCCAGGTCAACGCCCCGCGGCCCGAAGGGGGCCAGCAGGTCATCCAGGTCAACCGGAGGCGGCAGCGGACTGTCGGTGATCAGGCGCACAGGCGGGCCAGACAACGCTCCGTCAGGGCCAGGGCCTCGTCGATCTCCTCGGCGGTGACGATCAGCGGCGGCACGAAACGCACCACGGTCGATCCCGCCGGAACCAGCAGCAGCCCCTCGGCCATCGCTGCCTTGACCAGATCGATCGGGGCGAGGCCCCCATCCGCCTTCAGGACCAGACCGTTGATCAGCCCCCAGCCCCGGGCCTGCTCCAGCACCTGGGGATAACGCTCCACCAGGGCCTGCAGACCGGCCCGCAGTTGCTCACCCCGGGCCACGACGTTGGCCAGCAGCTCATCCCGCTCCAGGACGGCGGCGATGGTCAGACCGGCCCGGCAGGCAAGGGGGTTCCCCCCGAAGGTGCTGGCATGTTCGCCGGGGCGAAGAATGTCGCAACTGGCCTTGACCAGCAGCGCCCCGATCGGCACCCCACCCCCAAGGCCCTTGGCGACGGTGAAGGCGTCGGGCTCAATGCCCAGGTTCTCGTAGCCCCAGAGCCGACCGCTGCGGCCCATGCCCACCTGCACCTCATCGAGGATCAGCAGGATGCGGCGCTCGTCGCAGATCTGCCGGATGCGCTGGAAGTAGGCACGATCGCCGGGGTTGACCCCACCTTCCCCCTGCAGGGGCTCGAGCAGAATCGCCGCGACCTTGGGCCCGTTGGCCTCCAGCTGGTCCAGCAGCGCTTCCAGGGCCACGATGTCGTTGTAGGGCGCGTAGGCAAACCCCTGGACCAGCGGCTCGAAGCCCTGATGGTACTTGGGCTGACCGGTGGCGGTGACCGCCGCCAGGGTACGGCCGTGGAAGCTGGCCTGGGCGGTGACAATCACCGGATCCTGGATGTTCCGGACGGTATTGCCGTACTTACGGGCCAGCTTGATCGCCGCCTCATTCGCCTCGGCCCCGGAATTGCAGAAGAACACCCGGTCCGCACAGGAGTGCTCCGTCAGCCAGCGGGCCAGGGCCCCCTGCTCGGGGACGTAGTAGAGATTGGAAACGTGGTGCAGCTTGCCGATCTGGTCGGCGATCGCCGCCACCAGATCCGGGTGGGCGTGCCCCAGCGTGCAGGTGGCGATGCCCGCCACAAAATCGAGATAGCGCTTGCCCTCGACATCCCAGACCTGGCAGCCGCGACCGTGGTCGAGGGCGATCGGGAAGCGCCCGTAGGTAGTCATCACATGGGCGTCGAACTCCGCCGGGCTGAACGCGGCGGTCGGGGTCAGCGTTTCGGGGCTCACGAGCGGCTCCTGCAGGGGATCCGCCAATTATAGATTTCCGGACGGGTCAACAGGCCCGAAACCGCCAGGGTCAGCCACGATACCGAATCCATCACCCGGCAATGGAACTCTCCAGAAACCATTTTCAGGAGGAAATCAGTAGGACGCCCCGGCTGGCCCTGCTCAGCCCGGTGATGGGTTGAGCCCGAGTCCTCAGCCGATCATCTGACGAGCCCGCTCCAGGGCCTGCCGCACCTGCTCGAACCCCGTGCCGCCGTAGCTGTTGCGCGCGGCAATCACCTGTTCGGGGGCGATCGCGGCGTAGATATCCGCCTCGAAGGCCGGGTGCAGTGTCTTCCACTCCTCCAGGGTCAGATCCCGCAGCAGCTTGCCCTGGGCCAGACTGGCCTTCACCACCTTGCCGACCAGGTTGTAGGCCTCCCGGAAGGGCACGCCCTTGGCCGCCAGGTAGTCCGCCACATCCGTGGCATTGGAGAAGTCCTCGGCCACGGCTTCCGCCAGCCGCTGGGGCCGGAAGGTCAGCCCCTCCTCGAACAGAATCGTCATCGCCTCCAGGCAGACAGACACGGTGTCGACGGCGTCGAACAGCCCTTCCTTGTCCTCCTGCAGATCCTTGTTGTAGGCCAGGGGCAGCCCCTTGATCACCACCAGCATCGCCTGCAGGTGGCCGAACACGCGCCCGGTCTTGCCCCGTACCAGTTCCGGCACATCCGGGTTCTTCTTCTGGGGCATGATGCTGCTTCCGGTGGCGCAGCGGTCCGTGAGGCTGACGAAGCGGAACTCCTCCGAAGCCCAGAGGATGACCTCCTCCGAGAGGCGGCTGAGGTGCACCAGGATCAGGCTGGCAGCCGCCAGGAACTCGACGGCGAAGTCGCGATCGCTGACCGCATCGAGGCTGTTGCCGTAGACCGACTCGAAGCCCAGCAGTTCCGCCGAGTAGTGACGGTCGATGGGGAAGGTGGTGCCTGCCAGGGCCCCGGCCCCGAGCGGACAGATATTCACCCGCTTGCGCACGTCACCGAGGCGGTCCCAGTCGCGCTGGGCCATCTCGACGTAGGCCAGCAGATGGTGAGCCAGGCTGACGGGCTGAGCCCGCTGCAGGTGGGTATAGCCGGGAATCGGCGTCTCGACGTTCGCCTCGGCCAGGGTGAGCAGCACCCGCTGGAACTGACGCAGCTGCTCGCGGATCGTATCGATCTGTCCCCGCAGCCAGAGGCGGGTATCGGTGCCCACCTGGTCGTTACGGGAGCGGGCGGTGTGCAGCTTCTTACCCAGGTCACCGAGTTGCTGGGTGAGCCGGTGTTCGACGAAGAAATGAACGTCCTCGTCATCGAGGGTGGGTTCAATCGCACCGCTGCGGTAATCCTCAAGCACCTGGGCCAGACCAGCCACCAGGCGATCGCCTTCCTCCGCCGTCAGAATTCCCTGGCGCGCCAGCATGCGGGCGTGGGCCTGGGACCCGGCGATGTCCGCCTCGATCAGCCGGATATCGAACCCGACACTGGCGTTGAAGCGGGCGATCGCCGGATGCAGGGTCTCTTCGAATCGCTGGCTCCAGGCCTTGGCATTGGGATCGGATTGGGCGGACAAGGCTCGTTCCTGCGGCACATCAGGACGATCATACGGTGCCGAATCAGCCGTAGGAGGAGAGGCGGCTGAAGACATAGCCGATCAGGAAACCGATGGCCAGCGCCCAGGCCTGACCAGTATTCACAAAGTGCTCCCAGGCCTGCCGAACCTCGACGAAGATGGCATCGGACTGGGGCAGGGCAGCCCCCAGCAGGGCAACGAGACTGAACATCCAGTAGCGGGAACGCATCGGGCACTGCCCCGAGGACAACAGTTCTAGAAAGCCCCGATCCGCCGCCACGGGCTCAGCGATCGGCCACGCGCATCACCACCAGGGTCATGTCATCCTGGCGCGGCTGGTTACCGGCAAAGCGCTGCACCGCGCCGAACAGACGCTCCAGAATGCTCTGGGCCGTAATCTGCTGCTCGCAGGCCTGGCGGAAGGACTGCAGCAGGTTCTCCTCATCGAAGCGATCGCCCTGATCGCTGGCGGCGTCGGTGAACCCGTCGGTGTAGTAGAGGACCACATCCCCCGGCTGCAGCACGACATCCGCCTGCTCGTAGCGGCTGGCGGCATCCAGGCCGATCAGCATCCCCAGGGTGTCGAGACGATGGATCTGGCGATCCGCCGCCCGCCACAACAACGGCGGATTGTGGGCCGCATTGCTGAACAGCAGCCGTCGCGTGCCCGGATCGTATTCGGAATAGAACAGGGTAACGAAGCGGTTGGCGTGTTCCAGATCGGAATAGATCACCCGGTTGAGGTTCTGCAGCACCCGGGCCGGGGCGTGACCGTTGAGCACCTCCGCCCGCAGCATCCCCCGCAGCATGGTCATGATCAGCCCGGCGGGCACTCCCTTACCCATGACGTCGCCGATGGCGATGCCCCAGTGGGTTTCCCGTCCCAGGGTCTGGAGAATGAAATCGTAGTAATCGCCGCCGACATGGCTGGCGTTACAGCAGCGGGCCGCCAGATCCAGCCCCGGGATGGCCGGGCAGTGACGGGGCAGCAGCTGCAGCTGAATCTCGGCGCCGATCTCCATCTCCCGATCAAGCCGCTCCCGCTGGCGCAGCTCGCTGGTCAGTTCCTCGTTCTCGATCGCCACCGCGGCCTGATCTGCCACCAGCCGCACCAGCTTCTGGCGGGCTTCGGTCCAGGTGTAGGTGCGATCGCGGCTGTAGACGTAGAGGCGACCCCGCTGCTGCTGCTTGCTCAGCACGGTGGTGGCGAATAATTGCGAGTCTCCACCCAGGGGGTCGAGGATCAGTCGATCCAGCTCGGCGATGTGTTCCTCGATTGGCTGGCGCTGCAGCTGCAGCTGACGGATACCCAGGCGCACCTGTTCGCTCAGACGGGGCTCCGAGGCATGGAGCTGCTCGAGCCAGAGGCGGCCATCCGGACGAAAAACCACCAGCAGAGCCCCATCGGCATCACTAACCCGACTGGCAATCCAGGGAATCAGCTCCAGGAACTGGGCCAGATTGGTGAAGCTGCGCAGGGCATAACCCAGGGAGGTCAGCAGGTCCTGAGTCTTGCGCTGCTCCCGATCCAGACGGGAGACCAGCTGCTTGAGGGCCAGCACCGGCGACACCATCTCCATCGGAGCACTGAGGGGCTCCGATTCGGAGGGCTGCAGGGTAGGCCGGATGGGCATCAGGGGCGCCGGGGCGCGGAATTTCCCAACGGTTATAGCACCTCTACCCCACCGGAGCAGAGGCCTAAGCCATTTGGCGTAACCCTACCCGTCGATCAGGGCCTGGACGAACTCGAAACTGGAGAAGGGACGCAAGTCGGCAATCCCTTCCCCGGCCCCGATGAACCGAATCGGCAGGCCCAGTTCCTGGACGATGGCCAGAGCCACACCACCCTTGGCGGTGCCATCCAACTTGGTGAGGATCACCCCGGACAGATCCGCCGCCTCGGCGAACACCTGGGCCTGGCGCAGACCGTTCTGGCCCTGGGTGGCATCGAGCACCAGCAGGGATTCGACCCGCGCTTCCGGGGCCTTACGGTCGATGATCCGCCGGATCTTGGCCAGCTCCTCCATCAGGTTCTTCTTGTTCTGGAGGCGACCGGCGGTGTCCACCAGCAGCAGTTCGGTCCCCCGGGCCTGGGCGGCGGAGATACCATCGAAGACCACCGCGGCCGGGTCGGTGTTTTGGCCGGGGTTGCAGATCACATCGACACCGCTGCGATCGCCCCAGACCTGGACCTGCTGCACCGCTGCGGCCCGGAAGGTATCCGCGGCAGCAATCAGGGTGGCATAGTCGGACTTGGTGGCCAGGTGGGCCAGTTTGCCGATGGTGGTAGTCTTGCCGACCCCATTCACACCGGCCATCAGCCAGATATTCAGCCGCCCTTTCTCAGGGGCCAGCACCCAGGTGTCCTGGTTGGCCAACGGAGCATCGAGGACCTCCCGCAGCAGCAGCTTCAGGTAGGCGATCGCCTGCTGGGTGGGCAGCGCCTCATCCCGCAGCTTGACCTGGAGCCGCTCGACGATCAGATCGGTGGCGGCCACGCCGACATCCGCCTGCAGGAGCAGCGATTCCAGCTCCATTACGGCATTGTCATCCATCGGCCCCTGGCCGACGAGATCGCGCATCTGATTGACGAAGCCACGGCGGGTCTTGCCCAGGCCGTAGCGCAGGTTGGTCAGCCAGTCGATTTCCTCGGCGGAAATCTCCTCCGGCCGACGGCCCTGGGCCGCCAGCACCTCGGCGGACCAGAGGAAATTCTCGTCGAAGGTGAGGCCGGGCCGCTCGGGCACCGGCGGCAGTTCCTCTTCCGGTTCTTCCTCGACCGGGAGCTCGACCTCCTCAAAGGCATCCGCCTTCAGGCTCTCCACCCGGGCCTGACGCTCCGCTTCAGCCCGGGCCAGGATGGAGCCCAACGGTGCCGTCGGCACAACCGGCGCGTCCAGCTCGTCCGGTTCGGACACCGCCGGGGGAACGACCACGATCGGCTCGGGTACAGGTTCCTGCGCGGCAGCGGGCGCCACCTCCGGCTGGTCTGCCGTCACCGGCGTTTGCGCAACCGGCGTTGCGGGCGGAGTCAGCCCTGCTTCCGGGACTGACTCCGACGTCTCGGCTGTCTGCTCCTTCAGATTCTGGAAGGCCGAGCGGGCCCAGGCCAGGTAATCCTCAGCAGTGGCTGCGTCCTCATCAGCTGCAGCCGGTTCGGGGGACAGGTCCTCCGGGGTGGCGGCTGTCGGTTCAGCGGGCGGCTGCGGCTCGGCCTCGGGAGCGTTGAAACTGCGACGGAACCAGTCGAAAACCATGGGGATGCAGACGCGGCGAATCAGGCTTTGGGGGCAGCCGCATCTCCGCTCAGACGGTCGGCGAAGCGGCGGAGAACGCCGTTGATCAGGCGTCGACCCTCCTCATCACTGTACCGTTTCGCCAGTTCCACAGCCTCGTTGATGGCGATCGCCTCGGGCAGACCGAAGTGACGCACTTCCACCACCGCCAGCCGCAGGATGTCCTGGTCGATGCGGGGCAGCCGGTGCAGTTGCCAGCCTTCCATCACAGCATTCAGTTCCGCATCCAGGGCGTCGCGGTCATCGGCGATGCGGCGCACCAGGGCGAGGGCGAAATCCTGAACCTCCACTTCCCCAGCCATCTGGACGAAGGGCGGCAGATCCAGCGCGGCACCGAGGCGATTGATGGCCGCTTCCGTCAGCCGGATGGCTTCCTGGGTCATCGCCCGGGCACTGGCCAATCGCTGCCGCTCCTCATCCAAGGCCCGCTTACCATCGGCCTGATCCGGGCTCTCAAGGCTACTGCGCAGCAGTTGTTCGTTCCCCTGCACCAGTTCCGAAGAGGCATTCTCCAGACTGTCCCGGGCTTCGGTGGCCAGGGTGCGCACCGCGGCGGGCAGCAGCTCGGCGAAGTCGATCTTCTCCAGCTTCTGGGTCTTCTGGGGCAACTGGCTGAGACTGAGCAGAGCGAGTTCCCGAGCGATCCGGCGCGGTTGCATAAGCAGGGAGTATGGCAAAAACGGCAAAATCCCCCACCAGAGGCAGGGGACGGAATTTCATCCTATCGTCTGGGGTTCCCCGTCGGCGTCAACCCTCACTGCCACCACCCACACTGGGCAGCAGTTCCGGCGTCACCACCGGTTCCTCCGGCAGCAGCAGGTTCGGGGTGACAATTCCGCCGGAAATCAGGATCTTGAAGGCATCCTCCACCGAGAGGTTGAGGGTGATGGCCTCAGCTTCGGGCACGACGGCGTACCAGCCCGTCGTCGGGTTGGGGGTCGTGGGCACGAACACGCTCAGCAGAGGTCCATCCACAGCCGCCTGGATACTGGCATCCACCTGACCGGTAACAAAGCCGATCGCCCAGATACCGGGGCGCGGGTACTCCACCAGCACCACACCACGAAACTTGCTGCTCGAGTCCTTCAGCAGGGTTTCGAGCAACTGCTTCAGGGTCTTGTAGACCGACCCGGCGAAGGGAATCCGCTGCAGGGTGCGCTCGCCGAAGTCCAGCAGGAAGCGGCCGATGAAGTTGCGGGCCATCAGGCCGATCAGCAGGATCGCCAGCAATGGGACCGTCAGGCCAACCCCGAGGTTGACCAGATCGGACACCAGCGGGTCCAGGTCATTGAAGGGATTGACCTGCTTGGGAATACGGGTGAGAAAATCCACCACCCAGCGGGAGACCACGGCGGTCAGCCAGATAGTGGTGGCCAGGGTCGGCCCGATGTTCCAGGGAAAGGGGGCGAAGCCGGGCTCATCCGTGGGCTGGGCAAAGCGCTGGTTCCAGGGGCAGCAGTCCTGACAGATGTCGCAGCCCGCCACCCAGCCCTGCAGTTGGGCGGCGATCGCCGTCGGCAGTGTCGCGGCCCGGTTCTCGATCGTGTGGTAGGCGATGCAGCGGTTGGCATCGACTACGTGGGGGGCGGCGATCGCCCCGGTCGGGCAGGCCTCCAGGCAGCGACTGCAGCTGCCGCAGTGGGCGGTGTGCACCGGGTCCGGCTCGAAGGCCAGATCCGTGAGGATTTCCCCCAGAAATACCCAGGAGCCGTAGTCGCGGGTGATCAGATTCCCGTTCTTGGCGATCCAGCCCAATCCCGCCTGCTGGGCCCAGACCTTGTCCTGGATCGGGCCGGTGTCGGCGTACCAGCGGGTGCGGCAGCCCGGTACCTGGGCCTCCAGCCAGAGGCCGAGTTTCTTCAGTTTCTTGTGCAGCAGCCGGTGGTAATCGCGCCCCCAGCCGTACCGGGAGATGCGGGCATACTCCGGGCCCTGCGGTCGCGACTCGGGACTATAGTAGTTGACCGCCAGACAGATGACGCTGCGCACCCCCGGCAGCAGATCCCGCACCCGCTGGCGGCGTTCGTCGCTCATCCAGGCCATGTCCGCCTGGTAGCCCTGCCCCAGCCAGGTCCGCAGGTGCTGCTGCTGACTCTGGGCCCAGTCGGCCTGGTCGACGCTGGCAATACCCAGTTTGTGGAAGCCGAGGGCGATCGCCTGGGCCTGGAGCTGGTCCTGTCTCTTATACACATCTCCGAGCCCACGAGACCAGAGAGGAT
>CAWUMD010000058.1:0-11722 GCA_963923365.1 uncultured bacterium | reverse complement strand
CAGTTCCTGGCCAGCGGCGATTACTACTGGAACAGTGGCATGTTCCTGTTCAGCGTCGGCCGCTACCTCGCCGAGCTCGCGCGCCACGCGCCCGACATCGCCGCCGCCTGCGAGCAGGCTTTCGCCGGTGCCACCCACGACCTCGACTTCGCACTGGATCTCTGCCCTCGCACCCTGGTCCTGGCCAGCGGCGGCTGCGTTGCCGACGACGCCACGGAGTCTCTGTTCGCGCGCCATGACGCCCTGCACCAGTGGGGCCTGGAACCACCGCTGAGCTACCGCTGGCACCCCTCCGCATCACCCGGCTAATCCGTCAGCACCCGGCGTGTCGACCGGCTTGCTAGAGTGAATTATGAAACGATTATGAATTAGGATGCCCCAGAGCCTGCCGGAATCATTCCGCTCGGTGGAGGTGCCTCGGCAGCAGCCCTGGTGGCAGCGGCTGCTGGCCTTTCTCGGCCCCGGCTATCTGGTTTCCGTCGGCTACATGGACCCGGGTAACTGGGCCACGGACCTGGCAGCAGGATCCCAATACGGCTACCGGCTGCTGTTCGTGATCGGTCTCTCCAGCCTGATGGCGATGGTGCTGCAGACCCTCTGCGTGCGTCTGGGGCTGGGGGCACAGCTGGATCTGGCCCAGGCCTGCCGCCGCTGCTACCCGCAACGTCTGAACTGGCTGCTGTGGCTGCTCTGTGAACTGGCGATCATCGCCTGTGACCTGGCGGAGCTGCTGGGAACGGCAATCGCCCTGCAGCTGCTCCTGGGGCTGCCCCTGCTGGCGGGCATCCTGCTCACCGCCCTCGACTCCCTACTGCTGCTGGCCCTGCAGGAGCGCGGCTTCCGGCGGCTGGAGGCTCTGGTGATCGGCCTGGTCGCCCTGGTGGGGAGTGCCCTGCTGGTGAACGTGGTCCTGGCCCAGCCAGACTGGGGTGCCGTCGCCGCCGGGCTACGTCCCGAGCCCCAGGTGCTGCGCGATCCCCAGCAGCTCTACCTGGCCATGGGGATCCTCGGGGCCACGGTGATGCCCCACAATCTCTACCTCCATTCCGCGATCGTGCAGACCCGCGACTGGGGCCACAGTGACCGGGAACGCCGCGAGGCCGTGCGCTGGGCCAGCCTGGACACGGTGATGGCCCTGGGGCTGGCGATGTTCGTCAATGGGGCGATCCTGATCGTCGCCGCCGCCAGCTTCCATGCCGCCGGACGACACGACGTCGTGGATCTCGCCCAGGCCTATCACCTGCTCTCCCCCATGCTGGGAGCACCGATCGCCAGCACCCTGTTCGGCCTGGCCCTCCTGGCCGCCGGGCAGAGCTCGACCCTGACAGCCACCCTGGCCGGACAGGTGGTGATGGAAGGCTTCCTGAATCTGCGCCTGCCACCCTGGCAGCGTCGCCTGCTCACGCGCACCCTGGCGATCGCGCCGGCCGCAGCGGGCGTCATCCTGTTCGGGGAAAGTAGCAGCACCCAGCTGCTGATTCTCAGTCAGGTGGTTCTCAGCCTGCAGCTCCCCTTCGCGGTGATTCCCCTGGTGCAGTTCACCGGCCGTCGCAGTCTGATGGGAGATCTGACCAGCCCGCGCTGGCTGCAGGGGATGGCCTGGGCGATCGCCGCGATCCTGGTCTGGCTCAACCTGACGCTGCTGGTGCGGGGTCTGGGGGCGCATTGAATTAGGCGCCCACCGTCAAAGCGCTCCCAGCAGAGCCGACCAGCACAACCACTGCTGTCACAGCCGTCACCGAATCCTGTTTACGTAATGTTCAACTTTTCGCGTCACCCTTGACTGTCATGGCAAGGGTATTAAGCTTTCCTTAAGCGAACATATCAATCTTTTCTGTAGACGATTTTTATATGATCAACGCAGAAATCATCGATTCTTCAATCATCTCGGAAGCGATCGCCGCCGCCACCAGTGGCGAATTCGTCGACCGGCAGCTGTTCGTGATTGCGTTCAGGGATGCCCGCCGTCAGTGCGGCCTCAGCCGAGAGCAACTGGCGGCCCAGACCGGGCTCGCCTTGGCACACCTGACCCGCATCGAACTCGGCGATCACGCGATCGCCCCCGAGGAAGTGCCCGTGCTGGCCCAGGTGCTGCAGGTTCCCCCGGTGCTGCTGGCACGCCTCTGCCCGGCTCCCCTCGCCATTCAGCCGCTGTCGCTGCCGAGCCTGGCAAATCTGGCGGAACCGATTCCAGCCTGAGAAACTCAGCCCCAACCGATCAGATCGCCAGATCCAGAGGAGAGTCCAGGCTGCTGTCCTGACGCGGGGCGTAGGCCCGCAGCAGCCGCTGGGGCTCCAGCACCTCTGCAGGCGCACCAGCCGCCACCACCGTGCGATTGATCAGCACCAGCCGGTCGTAGCGCTGCAGGGCATCCCCCCACTCGTGGCTGCAGACCACCAGGGTATGTCCGCTGGCCCGCAGCTGATCGAACAGCCCCTGCAGAATCACTTCCGTGCGCCGATCCACGCCGGTCAGGGGCTCGTCGAGCAACAGCAGATCGGCCCGCTGCACCAGGGCCCGGGCCAGAAACACCCGCTGCTGCTGACCACCGGAGAGCTCGCCGATCGGACGATCGCGCAGATCCGCAATCTCCAGCCGCTCCAGGGCTGCCTCCACCCGCTCGCTGCGGTGACGGCCCCAGCCGAGACGACCCCGCTCCAGGCCCAGCCGCACCACCGTCTCGGCAGTGATCGGATAGCTCCAGTCGACGCTCGAGCGCTGGGGCACGTAGGCAATCCGTCGCCGTACCCGCGCCACCGGCTGGCCATCCCAGGTGATGCTGCCCGCCGCGATCGGCACCAGCCCGAGAATTGCCTTCAGCAGCGTGCTCTTGCCCGCCCCATTCGGACCAATCAGGCCGACCAGCTGACTCCGGCCCAGGTGCAGACAGACGTCCTCAAGCACCCGCCGATCCCGGTAGGCAACACTGAGGTGACAGCAGTCGAGCATCAACGGAATGGGAATCGTTTTCAGGGCCGATCATAGATCGGCCGATGCGGCGATCGCCACGGCCGGGCAAGCTGAAGGCAACTCTCCGGTGACCGCGAGCGTCTGTCATCCGTGAACCCACCCCCTGCTCTCCCCATGCTCCGTCGCCGCACCCTGTTTCCTGCCCTCGCGCTGCTGCTGGCAGCTACCACCATGACCCTTGCTGCCCCCACCACCGCCATGCTGATCGGTGAAGCCCGGGAAGTATCCGGCAACCGGATGCCCGGCCCGGGGCCCCGCAGTCTGCCCAAACCCTTCCGGGGCAAGGTCTGGATTGTCCGGGGCGAATGGCCGGGTCAGGGACCCTTCCTGGCCAAGAGTGCACTGCCCGTGGGTGCCAGCCAGCGGGTCACTACCGATGAAGCGGGCCACTTCCGTCTCAGCCTGCCCCCCGGCACCTACACCGTCTTTCTGGAAACGCCCCAGGGACTCTACCGCAACGAGTTCGACGGTCGGGGCTACTACCTGCCGACGGTGCTCCAGGCCGGTCAGACCACCCGCATCCAGTTGCTGATGGACGCCGGAGCCGTCTACTGAAGCCAATGAGCGCCTAAAAAACGGGAGCCCCCCGAGGGGGGCTCCCGTACCTCTTCACGATGCCAGCAGGGCTCAGGTGCCCTCGTTCCAGCTGTTGATGTAGTGGATCTGCTCGGCGGTGAGGCTATCGATGCTGATGCCCATGGCCTTCAGCTTCAGAGCGGCGATTTCACCGTCGATTTCCTCGGGGATCGAGTAGAGGCCGGGGGCCAGCTTGCCCTGGTTCTTCACCAGGTATTCCACGGCCAGGGCCTGGTTGGCGAAGCTCATGTCCATCACGGCGCTGGGGTGGCCTTCCGCCGCCGCCAGGTTGACCAGACGGCCTTCGCCCAGCACCACCACGGACTTGCCGCCGGGCAGGGTGTATTCCTCGGTGAAGGGACGCACCACCTTGACGGACTCGCTCAGCTGCTTGAGGCCGGCGATGTCGATTTCGATGTCGAAGTGACCGCTATTGCAGACGATCGCGCCGTCCTTCATCGACTGGAAGTGCTCGGTGCGGATCACATGCTTGTTGCCGGTGACCGTAATGAACAGGTCGCCCAGGGGCGCAGCCTGATCCATGGGCAGAACACGGAAGCCATCCATCACCGCTTCGATCGCCTTGACGGGATCGATTTCGGTGACGATCACGTTGGCGCCCATCCCGGCGGCACGGCTGGCCGTGCCCTTGCCGCACCAGCCGTACCCGGCGACCACCACAGTCTTACCGGCCAGGAGGATGTTGGTGGCCCGGATGATGCCGTCCAGCGTGGACTGACCGGTGCCGTAACGGTTGTCGAAGAAGTGCTTGGTGTCGGCGTCGTTGACGTTCATCGCCGGGAAGGTCAGCACCCCGTCCTTGAGCATCGCCTTGAGGCGGACGATGCCGGTGGTGGTTTCCTCGGTGGTGCCAATCAGGTCGGCGATCTGGTCCTGACGTTCGGTGATCAGGGTGGCGACCACGTCGGAACCGTCATCGATGATGATGTTCGGCTTGTGGTCAAGCGCCGTCTGGACGTGGCGATGGTAGGTGGCGTTGTCCTCACCCTTGATCGCGAACACGGGGATGCCGTAGTCGGCCACCAGACTGGCAGCGGTGTCGTCCTGGGTGGAGAGGGGGTTGCTGGCGATCAGAATCGCGTCAGCACCGGCGTTCTTGAGGGCGATCGCCAGGTGGGCGGTCTCGGTGGTGACGTGGCAGCAGGCCACCAGACGGATGCCCGCCAGGGGCTTCTCCGCCAGGAAGCGCTCCTGAATCTGACGCAGCACCGGCATTTCCCGGCCGGCCCACTCGATCCGCTGCTTACCCAGAGGAGCGAGACTGATGTCCTTGATGTCGTACTTGAGTGCGGTCGCGGTCATTGGTTTAGACGAATGAAGGGCGACGAAACGCTGGGCCCGGAACCCGGGCCAAAGCCCCTCCAGCTTACCAACGGGCCGGACTGGCGCGGTCGGGCCGGAACTGGCAGGATCGCCTGAGCCCAACCCGGAGAATGCGATGCAGCTGACGGCAACCGAGTGCGAACACCTGCGGTCCGCCCTGGCGGACTGGCCGCTGGCCCTGCGCAGTCTGGAGGCAATCGAGGACTGCGATGGCGACGTGGAGGATGCAGCAATCGATCTGGCCCTGAAGAGCGGTCTGGAGCCGGATACCTGCGATCGCTGGCTGGAGGGGCTGGCGAAGCGGTTCCGGCCGCTGCTGTGCGATCACACCCGGCGGACGGAGCTGGTCTCGGCACCGCTACCGGCCTTGCTGGAACTGCTGACAGAGGGCAGTGACTGTCCGCCGCTGCTGACGCTGCCGGTGGCCCTGCTGGTGCGGGAGCAGGGGCTGGAGGGATTCTGCCGGAGTTTTGATGAGCGGATTGCCTAGGCGCGACGGCGATTGCCCTGGGCCCGCAGGGCGTCGATGATCCGGCTGTTGGCCTTGGGGAAGGGGAACTGATCGATCTCCGCCAGGGTGGTCCAGCGGATTTCGTCGCACTCGATCGTCTGGGGTTCGCCGCTCAGGTGGCGACAGTGGTGGACCTGCAGCGACACCTTGAAGTGGCTGTAGGCGTGGTCGACGGTGATCAGGTGCTCCTCGACGGAGATTTCGATGCCCAGTTCCTCCTGAACCTCACGGGCAATGCAGTCCTGCACCGCCTCGCCGGGCTCGATCTTGCCGCCGGGGAATTCCCAGAGGCCGCCCAGCAGCCCTTCGGCCTTGCGCCGGTCGATCAGAATTTCGCCCTGGTCATTCCAGATCACGGCCACGCCGATCTGCTTGGTGGGGATGGGGGCGCTGGCTTCGCGCAGGGGGAGCTGTTCCGTCATGCCCTGATTGTAGGCGGCGCAGTGCGATCGCCAGGGACAGAGCAGGCAGTTGGGCTGCCGGGGCATGCAGACCGTCGCGCCCAGGTCCATCAGCGCCTGATTGAAGTCGCGGGGATGCTGGCGATCGAGCAGCTGCTCGCTCCAGTCCCAGAGCTGGGCCATACCCCTGGCCGGGGGTACCGGCAGCGCACCGAGGCGGGCCAGCACCCGCTTGACGTTGCCATCGAGAATCGCCGCCGGGTAGTCGAAGGCATGGCTGAGAATCCCGCCCGCTGTGGTGCGTCCAACACCGGGTAAGGCCGCCACGGCCTCGGGGTCAGCGGGGAATTCACCGCCGTGAAGCTCGACGATCTGCTGCGCAGCCCGGTGCAGGTTACGGGCGCGGGCGTAGTAGCCCAACCCCTCCCAAAGTTTGAGCACCTGCTGAAGGTCGGCCGCCGCGAGATCCGTCACCGTCGGGAAGTCCCGCAGCCAGCGCTCGAAGTAGGGAATCACCGTCTTCACCTGGGTCTGCTGGAGCATGATCTCCGAGATCCAGACGGCGTAGGGTCGGCGATCGCGACGCCAGGGCAGGTCCCGCCCCTGGTGGGCGTACCAGTCCAGCAGCACGGACCGCAGTTCCGGCAGGGCCCCAGCGGGCCAGCCGGAACACTCCTCGACAGCAGCGGGCATCAGCAGGCCAGGTATTCCTCGACTGCTTCCCGCTGATCCCGCAGCTGGGCCAGGGCTTCGCGCTCCACCTGGCGCACCCGCTCACGGCTGATGCCCAGCTTCTCGCCGATGGCGGCCAGGGTCATCTGCTGACCGTCGGCAAAGCCGTAGCGCATCGCCAGCACGTCCCGGTGCAGGTCGCCCAGCTTGCCCATCAGGCTTTCGATGTCGCGGCGCATGGCGGCCTGGGTGGCGAACTCCTCGGGGGAGATGCCGTCGTCCTCCAGCAGTTCGCTCAGCTCGGTGTCCTGGTTGTCCCCGACCCGCAGATCCAGGGAGAGCGGATGTCGGGCCTTCTCCAGGTAATCGCGCACCTGGGCCGGGGTCAGTTCCATCGCCTCGGCCAGTTCGGTCACCGTGGCAGTGCGCCCCAGATTCTGGGACAGCTGCCGCTGCACCTTCTTGATCTTGTTCAGCTTCTCGGTGATGTGGATCGGCAGCCGGATGGTGCGCCCCTTCTCGGCGATCGCCCGGGTGATTGCCTGACGGATCCACCAGTAGGCATAGGTGCTGAAGCGGTAGCCCTTGGTGGGGTCAAACTTTTCGACGCCCCGCTGCATGCCGATGGTCCCTTCCTGGATCAGGTCCAGCAGGTCCATGTTCCGTTTCAGGTACTTCTTGGCCACGGAGACCACCAGCCGCAGGTTGGCCTCGATCATCCGCCGCTTTGCCAGCTCACCCTGGCGCACCTGGGTCTGCAGGTCCTCCAGGGGCAGAGCGACCGCCTTGGCCCACTCCTCGGGCTGGGGCTCCCGCTCCAGGGAGGCTTCCAGTTCCTGGCGCACTGCCACCAGCTTCATCAGCTGCTGCACCTGCTTCCCATAGAGGATTTCCTGCTCATGGGTGAGCAGCGGCACTCGGCCAATCTCCCGCAGATAGGTCCGCACGAGGTCGGAGGTCATTGCCGTCTTTTCAGTGGTCTGCATCGGGCCTCTCCTGGTTCGTTGTGCGGAGGCAGCGTCAGCGGACCGCGATTTCAGCGCCCAAGGAAACCGCGCCGCCAGCGTGTTTGCCGCAGCGTTACAAGTCTGAAGAATTGTTAAGCTCATTCATCCTAAGTCATTCTGCGGATGTTGCAAACGCAGCACTCAGGCGGGTGTCATAGGAATTCCGCACCGGTAACGGTTGAGTCCTGCCTATGGGTGTCATAAGTCTGGCTTCTGACCCGGCGACAGCGACAGGCACGGCTCCCCTCTCACGGGATGCCGAGCCGCTCTGACAAAACGTTGCCGATAATACGGGACGTCGTCCCGCTCACCGTGTCATGGGTTATTCCGTCGAGGTCACCGCCGCCAGTTTCGCTGTGGATGTGCTGGCCGCCTCCGGCGATCGCCCGGTGCTGGTGGACTTCTACGCCACCTGGTGCGGCCCCTGCAAGCTGCTGCGCCCGCTGCTGGAGAAGCTGGTGGAGGACTACGACTTTGTGCTGGCAACGGTGGATATCGACCGCGAGCCGGAGCTGGCCAACCACTATCAGGTCTCGGGAGTGCCGGATCTGCGGGTGGTGCGTAACGGAGAGGTGCAGCCCGGCTTTGTCGGAGCCCTGGGCGAGGCGGAACTGCGGCAGTTCCTGGCAGGGCTGGGACTGAAATCCCAACTGACCCAACAGCTGGACGCCACCCTGGCCAAGGCTACCGCCGGAGATCTGGCCGGGGCCAAAGCCGACTTTGATCGGCTGTTCGGGGCCTACCCCGCCAATCCGGAGGTAGCGATCGCCGCCGCCCGCTTCCTGATTCGGGCTGGTCAGCCAGACACCGCCGGTCGCATGTTGGCCACGGTCACCGAGGACAAGAAGCCATTCTTCGACCAGGCCCAGGCCCTGCGTACCCTGATCGAACTCCAGGCCGCCAGCCAGGAGATCGGCGACAACCCGCTGGACGAACCCTTCGCGGCGGCAGCCCGCCAGACCCTGGCGGAGGACTACATCGCTGCCCTGGAGAGTTTCCTGGACATCCTCGGCCGCAGCCGCCAGTACCGTAATGACGGCGCCCGCCGCGCCATCCTGGCGATCTTCAGCCTGCTGGGCGAGGCCGACCCGCGGGTGCCGACCTACCGCCGCCGTCTGATGCAGACGCTGTTCTAATCCAGCGGTCGCAGTTCCAGCCGATAGCGGTAGAGGGCGACCGGCCGTCGCCCAGCCCGGAACCAGTCCGGGTCCTGGGGCGAGAGGTAGATGGCGGTGAACTGGTCCGCCGTGATCTGCCCATCCGCTTCGTGGCGGTAGTCACTGGTGGTTTCGACGATGTTCAGCAGCGGGGCGTTCGCACCCCGGAAGAACTGCTGCGATCGCTCCGCTGCCAGGAAGTGCTGGCCATCGGGTTGCTCCGTTCTGCGGGCCGTGACCACCGCCAGCAGTTCCCGCCCGTCCCGCAGTCGGGTCAGCTGCTCGTTGGGCGTAGTCGGATTGGCCTCGACCGTCTGCACTGCATCACCCAGATAGGCCCGGGCGATCGCCGCACCATTGAAGGCACGATCGCCCACCACCTGCCGGGACAGGGTCGGCGGCAGCGCCAGCAGCGTCCCGGTCGGAGCGAGGGGCTGGGCCTGGGCCCCGAAGCGGACCTCGAAGGTCACTGGCTGCTCCAGCAGCGTCCGGTTTCCCTCAAACCCTGGCGAGACCAGTTCCGGCGCCAGGGGAGCAACCATCTCTGTCAGGGTGCTGGTCACCCGCCAGTGACCGGCGAACCAGTCGGGATAGACCAGGTCGGACTCCCGGGTCACCGGTGCCAGGGGTGCAGGCGATCGCCAGTCGGGATAACGACCCACCCAGGCCTGCAGGTCCGCCGCCCGGGCCGGCCCGGTCAGCCCCCACCAGCAGAGCAGCAACAGACAACAGCGCAACAGCAGGGCCATACAACAGCGGTGACAGGGCCCCGATTCTCCCACGGTCCCCGGGTCAGCGATCGCCAATAAAAAAGAGCCCCCGCAAGGGCTCTGTCTCCTGTCACGATTAGCGAAGTGGATATCTCGCAACGTCAGCCTACCGAGGGCAGGACAGTGCTGGGGATGGACTTAATAAACTCTTCAGTCTTCTGCCCGGGACTCCCCTAACAGCTGCCGGAATTCAGCGTAGGGATCCCGCTGGTACTGGCGTTGCCGCTGACCCTGCTGCCGCACTTCCAGCCGTTTGACGTGGTCGAGTTCCATGCGGGTGACCGCTCCGGTCTGACTGCGGCGCATGAAGCGGTCGAATTCCCGACGCATCACCGTGAACTCATCCTCGGGCTGGGGCTCGGGCTCAGCTGCGGTCGGTTCCGGGGCAATCTGCTGCTTCAGTTGCTGCAGGCGGCGCAGGGCCTGGGGGTCCATGGGCTGAGGAAAAACGGATTCCCCAAATCTATCGCGCCCCTGCGACCGGAGGCGTTCTTTCCTGAGAGAGGGACAACCTCGATTCAGAATTGCAAAGTTTGTTTACACAAACGGCTGTGGCCATCGGGAACCTCCTACCGTTGGTATTCACCGCTACGGTTCGTGGCGGTCACTTCTGCATCCGCCAACCCCGGCACCTCCTAGGGACGCTCGGCCATGACACTCACCAAGACCTACCGGTACCGCAACCAGAACCAGGTATTCGAGATCGCCCGCATCTCGGAGAGTGAGGACCATTACCAGGAGCGGGTGGTGCCCCCCCACGGCGAGCTCTGCTTCCAGGCCAGCGATCGGGCCGTCGTCGAGATCTACCGTCCCGGCACCCAGGACATGGAATTCCGGATGCGCTACCGCAGCTACGAACTGGAACTGCTCGAGAGCGAAGTACCGGCCTGAGCCGGAGCCGCAGAGCGTCGCGTCGCGACCGTGGGCTGAAAGCTATCCGGGGGCACGAAGGTAATCCCCCGGCGGGCGATCGCCAGCGGTCGCGCATCTGTATCCGTGAGCTGCCAGTGGCGCAGCACCGTTGCCAGCACCAGCTTCATCTCGTAGAGCGATAGCGCCGCCCCGATGCAGCTGCGGGCCCCACCGCCGAAGGGTAGGTATTCCGTCGGGCCGAACCGCTGCTCCAGAAACCGCTCCGGCCGGAACTGCCGGGCATCGTCACCCCAGGTCGTCCGGCGGCCATGGGCCGTGAGCACGCAGGGCACCAGCACCGTCCCCGGCTGGAACTGCCAGCCCCCCAGTTCCAGCGGCTGCCGCACCCGCCGCGGCTGGGAAATCAGCGCCACCGGCCGTGCCCGCAGGGCTTCCCGGCAGCAGGCATCCAGATAAGGCAGCTTTACCTGTTCCGTCGGCTCGGCGCAGGTCGCCAGTTCCGCCTCCAGCCGGGCCAGGGCCTCCGGAGTCCGCAACAGCCAGTAGACCGCCCAGGTGAGGGAGGAGGCCGTGGTCTCGTGGCCCAGCAGCAGCAGCGTGATCAGCTGGTCCCGTAGTTCCTCGTCCACCAGGGGCTGACCCTGGTCATCCCGGGCAGCAATCAGCAGCCCCAGGACGTCGGCGCAATCGCCCCCCAACTGACGCCGCTCGGCAATCTCCTCATAAATCAGTGCATCGATTTCGGCCATCAGCCGCCGGAAGCGGCCCCAGGGGCTCCAGGGTCCCAGATCCTGCTGCAGCAGAGGCAGAAAGAACTGCACCGAGGCCAGCGGATCCGTGACCAGTTCCAGCAGGGTCGCCAGCCGGGGCCGCAGGGCGTCGTAGCGGGGTCCTGGTTCCAGGCCGAAGACCACCCGCAGAATCATCTGCAGGGTCAGTTCGGCCATGCGCGATCGCAGCGGCAGGCGCTGCCCGGGCTGCCAGGTGGCCACCTCTGTGGCGGCGATCGCCTCGATCGTGCGGGCGTAGTCATTGAGCCGTTCCCCGTGCAGGGCAGGCATCAGCAGCTGCCGCTGGCGGCGGTGGCGATCGCCCTGCTGCATGATCAGCGACTGATCCCCCACCAGGGGCCGGAAGATGTGGGTCACCTTGCCCAGTTCCAGCCGGTCCGCCAGGCCAGTGAAGATCTGCTGGATGTGGTCAGGGTCGCTGAAGAAGACCACCGGCGGGCCACCCGGCCCCAGCACCCGCAGGGTGAAGGTATCCCCGAACCGCTCGGCGCTCGTCTCCAGCAGCCCGATCGGGTCGGCGATGATCCGCAGGGTCTGTACCCAGGCGGGCAGGGCAGGACCGGGCGGTAGGGATTGGGCAGGCATCGGCGGGGGCGCAGGCATCAGGACTTATTCTGAACGAATGGCTCCGACCTCCTCCCCTACAACC
>CAWUMD010000057.1:0-11765 GCA_963923365.1 uncultured bacterium | reverse complement strand
GAACCTACCAGAGCATGCCGTCCTGCTGCAGGGTGGCAATCATCTGCAGGGCTCGGGCATCGCCGAGCTGCAGCAGTGACTCCTTGGCATCCTCCCGCACGCTCATGTCGTCATCCTCCACCAGGGCTTCAATCAGCCCATCGATCACGGTGGCGTAGACGGCGTTGGGCGGCAGCTCCTTGACCAGCTGACCGAGGGACCAGGCGCAGTTGCTGCGCACCACGGCCACGGCATCCCGGCGCAGGGCCTCCACCAGTCGGGGGATGGCGCCAATCACCGTCACGTAGTCGACCACGGCGGTGTTGCCCAGGGAGCTGGCGGCCCAGAGGCGCACCTCGGCGATGTCTCCGGCCAGGGCCTCCAGCAGCGGCTGGATGGCGCGGCGATCGGTGTAGTTCCCCAGGGCCCAGGCGCAGCCCTTGCGGACCGGCCCGCGACTGTCGTGGCGAAGCCGGTCGATCAGCCCTTCGATCGCCTGGTCATCTGGGTTGCGGCCGAGGGCGTAGGCGGCGGCTTCCCGGGTGAGGGCACAGTCGCTGTGCAGCAGCCCGATCAGCGTCGGGACGGCGCGGGGCTCCACCAGTTCGCCGAAGGCGCGGGCGGCCGCCAGGCGCAGATCCGGGTTGCTGTCCTCCAGATGGCGCAGCAGCTCCACGGGATCGGGTGCGGGTTCGGCATCCTCCGGCAGGGGAATGCGATCGAGGGGATCGTCCAGTTCCGCCTCGATTTCGGCGAGCAGAGATAGGTCGTCGCGTTGCATAGGAGTACTTTATCCTCTGCAATCCGGTGCGGCGATCGCCCCGGCCCGCCGGGTTCCCGTACCTACTGGTAGTTGGCGATGCGGGCGAAGCCGCTGGCGTCGAGGCTGGCACCCCCCACCAGAGCCCCGTCGATTTCCGGCTGGGCCATGATTTCGTCGACGTTGTCCGGCTTGACGGAGCCGCCGTACTGGATGGTGACGTCGGGGTTGCTGAGCTTGCTGCGAATCAGCCCGATCACCCGGTTGGCTTCATCACTGGCACAGGTATCGCCAGTGCCGATGGCCCAGATCGGTTCGTAGGCGATCACCAGATTGTTCTGGTCCACGCCCACCAGATCCTGGGCCAGCTGGTCGAAGATCACCGCTTCGATCTGACCGGCATCGCGCTCGGCCTTGGACTCGCCGACGCAGAGAATCGGGGTGAGGCCGTGGGCCTGGGCCGCCAGCAGGCGCTTGTTGACGGTTTCGTCGGTCTCGCCGAAGAACTGACGCCGCTCACTGTGGCCGACGACCACGTAGCGTACGCCCAGTTCGGTCAGCATCGGCCCGGAAATCTCGCCGGTGAAAGCGCCGTTGTCGGCCCAGTGGATGTTCTGGGCACCGACCTTGACGCGGCTGCCGTGCAGGGTCTTGCTGAGGCTGGAGAGGGTGGTGAAGGGGGCGCAGAGGACCACCTCGCGGTCTTCGGGCGTCTCGGTCAGCTGCGGCAGAAACGCGCCCAGGAACTCCAGGGCTTCCGCCTGGGTCTTGAACATCTTCCAGTTGCCAGCAATCACTACCTTGCGCACGGCTCGCCTCTTCCCTTCGAAATGCCAATCTTTCCAGTTTAGGACGACGGGGATCAGCCCGGGAGCTGCACCTCGGCGATCTGACCGGCCAGCTCGACGCGATCGCCGCTGCGCAGTTTGCGCCCCCGGCGGGTTTCCGGTTCCCCGTTCACCTGCACCAGGCCGTTCTGGATCACCTGCTTGGCCTCGCCGCCGCTCATCACCCAGTTCTGCAGCTTCAGGAACTGGTCGAGCTTGATCGTCGGTTGTTCGTCCATGCCGGTGCTCTGATAGCGTGAGTGACGTGAGACAGAAGGGGTTCAGACGTTGAAGCGCCAAGCGAGCTATCGGCAACTGCTCCCCTACCTCAAGCCCCAGACCCGGACCATCGTCCAGGCCCTGGTCTGTACGCTGGTGTTCACTGCCTTCTGGCCCATTCTCGCCTGGCTGACCGGCCAGATGATTGACCGGCTCGTCCACGGTGATGTGCTGAACCTGGCCCGGTTGGCCGGGCTCACCATGGCGGGCTTCCTAATCCATAAGGTTGCCCAGTACGGTCAGGACGCCCTGATGGCCAAGGCGGCTCTGCGCATTGCCTACGACCTGCGCGTTAAGGTCTACCGCCACCTGCAGCGCCTCAGCCTCGGCTACTTCGAACGGGCCCAGACCGGCGACCTCAGCTATCGGCTCACCGAAGATGTGGACCGCATCGGCGAGGTGATCAACAAACTCTTCCACGACACGACCCCCTGCCTGCTGCAGCTGGTGGTGGTGCTCGGTTATCTGCTCTACCTCAACTGGCCCCTGACCCTGGGGATTCTGGTGATCGCCCCCCTGATGGGGGTGCTGGTGGGCTGGTTCGGGGAGCGGATGCTCACCTTCTCCCGCCGCAGCCAGTCGCGCATCTCCGATCTCTCGTCGCTGCTGACGGAAATCGTTGGTGGTATCCGGCTGGTGCAGGCCTTCGCCGCCGAGGATTACCAGGTGGCCCGCTTCAGCCGTGAGGCAGAACGGAATCGTGAGGCCCGCTACCAGACCGCCTGGCTGAAGGCGGTGCAGTATCCGGTGGTCGGCTTCCTGCAGGCTCTGAGTATCGTCGTGGTGCTGCTGCTGGGGGCCTGGCAGATCGCCCAGGGGCATCTCACCGGTCCCGCCCTGGGCAGCTTTGTGACCGCTGTGGCGATGCTGATTGACCCGGTCACCCACCTGAGCGAGAACTACAACGAGTTCAAGCAGGGACAAGCCTCCCTCGATCGGGTGTTCGAGATTCTCGAGCAGCAGCCAGCGGTGCAGGAACGGCCTGATGCCAAGGTGTTGCCCCGGGTCAGCGGCAAGGTGGAACTGCGGCAGGTCAGCTTCGGGTACCGCGGCGATCGCCCGCCCGTCCTCGATGGCATCAGTCTGCAGGTTCAGCCCGGTGAGGCGATCGCCCTGGTCGGCGCCTCCGGGGCGGGCAAATCGACCCTGGTCAACCTGCTGCCGCGCTTCTACGACCCCCAGCAGGGGCAGGTGCTGATCGATGGCTGCGATGTGCGCGATGTCACCCTCGGCAGCCTGCGGCGTCAGATAGGCATCGTTCCCCAGGAAACGCAGCTGTTCTCCGGCACAATCGCCGAAAACATCGCCTTCGGCCAGACGTCCATTGACCGTGAGGCCCTGATCGCTGCAGCCAAGGTGGCCAACGCCCACCAGTTCATCAGTCAGTTCCCTGAGGGCTATGACACCTGGGTGGGAGAACGGGGCGTCAATCTCTCCGGCGGGCAGCGGCAGCGGCTGGCGATCGCCCGGGCCGTGCTGCTCAATCCGGCGATTCTGATTCTCGACGAGGCCACCAGTGCCCTCGATGCCGAGTCCGAGGCCCTCGTTCAGGAAGCCCTGGAGCGGGTGATGCAGGGCCGGACGGTGTTCATCATTGCCCACCGGCTGGCGACGGTCCGAAATGCCGACCGCATTCTAGTGCTCGAGAAGGGCCAGGTGGTGGAATCCGGCAGCCACCATGAACTGCTGGATCTGGGCGGCCACTACGCCCGCTACCACGCCCGCCAGTTCCGCTGACCCTGACGTACTGCTCCCCAGCTTCCACGACTGGAAGCTGGGGAGCAGTGGGGCCGCGACGGCTTACCGGTGGTAGTCCTGAATCGCCTTCACGCCCAGGTCGCCGCTCTGGAGCGCCCGTAGGGCTTCGACCGTGGCGTGGGCCCCGGCCACCGTGGTCACCGTCGCCACCTTATAGTCCACGGCGGTGCGGCGGATGTAGCGGTCGTCCAGTTGGGCGCGGGAGCCCGCCGGAGTGTTGACGATCAGCTGAATCTCGCCGTTCTTGATCGCATCGGCGACATCCGGGCGACCTTCGCCCAGCTTGAAGATCGGCTCGACCTGCAGACCCTGGGCCTGCAGCTGGGCGCAGGTGCCGCTGGTGGAGACCACTCGGAATCCCAGTGCCAGGAAGCCCTTCACTACCGGGGCGATCGCCGCCTTATCGCGGTCGTTGACCGAGACGAACACGGTACCCTCCCGGGGCAGGCGCTGGGAGGCCGCTAGCTCCGCCTTGGCATAGGCGCTGCCGAAGCTGGTGTCGACGCCCATCACCTCACCGGTGGAGCGCATCTCGGGGCCGAGAATCGTATCGGTGCCCGTAAAGCGGTCGAAGGGCAGCACCGCCTCCTTCACCGACAGGTAGGCGGGGATACGCTCCTCGGTGAAGTTCAGGTCCGCCAGCGTGCGGCCCGACATCACCCGCGAGGCCAGCTTGGCCAGGGGCACCCCGATCGCCTTGGAGACGAAGGGCACGGTGCGGGAGGCCCGGGGGTTGGCCTCGATGATGTAGACCTGCTCGTCCTTGACGGCGAACTGGATATTCATCAGGCCGACCACGTTCAGGGCCTTGGCCAGGTCCACGGTCCAGCGGCGGATGGTGGCCAGCACAGGGGCGCTGAGGCTGACGGTGGGCAGCGAACAGGCGGAGTCACCGGAGTGGATGCCGGCCTGCTCGATGTGCTCCATGATGCCGCCGATTACCACGTTGCCATGGGCATCCGCCAGGGCATCCACGTCCACCTCGATGGCGTTCTCCAGGAACTTGTCGATCAGGATCGGGTGGTCGGGCTCCACCTTCACGGCTTCGGTCATGTAGCGCTCGAGATCGGCATCGGAGTAGACAATCTCCATCGCCCGCCCGCCGAGCACGTAGCTGGGTCGCACCACCACGGGGTAGCCGATGCGGTTGGCGGCCTCGCGGGCTTCCTCGAAGCTGCGGGCCAGGCCGTTGGCGGGCTGGGTGATCTCGAGGCGGCGCAGAATCGCCTCGAACCGCTCCCGGTCCTCGGCGGTATCGATGCTGTCGGGCTGGGTGCCCCAGATCTTCGTGCCCAGAGCCTGACCGGCGGAGCTGGCCAGGTAGGTCTGCAGGGGCACCGCCAGCTTCAGAGGCGTCTGGCCGCCGAACTGGATGATCACGCCCTCGGGCCGCTCAGCCTCAAGGATGTTCAGCACATCCTCCTTGGTCAGGGGTTCGAAGTAGAGGCGATCGCTGGTGTCGTAGTCGGTCGAAACGGTCTCAGGGTTGGAGTTGACCATGATCGTCTCGAAGCCGTCCTCACCGAGGGCGAAGCTGGCGTGACAGCAGCAGTAGTCGAACTCGATCCCCTGGCCGATCCGGTTGGGGCCACCGCCGAGGATGATCACCTTGCGGCGATCGCTGGGCTGTACCTCCGATTCGGGGGCCACCAGCTCGATCGAACCGTCCTCACGGATGCGCTCGGTGGGCGTCTCGTAGGCGGAGTAGTAGTAGGGCGTGAAGGCCTCGAACTCGGCCGCGCAGGTGTCGACAGTCTTGTAGACAGGGGTGATACCCAGAGCCTGACGGGCGGCGCGCACCTCGTCCTCGTGACTGTTAGTGGCGAAGGCAATCTGGCGATCGCTGAAGCCCTGCTGCTTGATCCGCCGCATCCAGTCGGCGTCGATTTCGCTCAGGTGGACGTTCTGCAGCTGCTGCTCGGTCTCGATCAGCTCCACGAACTGGTCCAGGAACCAGGGGTCGATAGCGGTGATCGCGAAGATTTCCTCGACGCTCATGCCCTGGAGCATCGCCTGACGCACGGCGAAGATCCGGTCCGGGCTGGGGGTGCGCAGCAGGGGCTTCAGGTCCTCCAGGCTGGGCAGCTCCTCGGGGCGATCGCAGCCCCAGCCGGAGCGCCCGATCTCCAGGGAGCGCAGCGCCTTCTGGAACGACTCCTGGAAGCTGCGGCCAATGGCCATCGCCTCACCCACGGACTTCATCTGGGTGGTGAGCACCGCCGGGGTACCGGGGAACTTCTCGAAGGCGAAGCGGGGGATCTTGGTGACGACGTAGTCGATGGTCGGCTCGAAGCTGGCCGGGGTCTGCTTGGTGATGTCGTTGGTCAGTTCCGGCAGGGTGTAGCCCACCGCCAGCTTGGCGGCGATCTTGGCGATCGGGAAGCCGGTGGCCTTGCTGGCCAGGGCCGAACTGCGGGAGACCCGTGGGTTCATCTCGATCACGATCACGTCACCGTTCTCGGGATTGACCGAGAACTGGATGTTGCTGCCGCCGGTCTCGACACCGATCTCGCGGATGATCGCGATCGACTGGTCCCGCAGCCGCTGGTATTCCTTATCCGTCAGGGTCTGGGCCGGGGCCACGGTGATCGAGTCGCCGGTGTGCACCCCCATCGGGTCGAGGTTCTCGATCGAGCAGATGATCACGACGTTGTCGGCCAGATCGCGCATCACCTCCAGCTCATATTCCTTCCAGCCGAGCAGGGACTTCTCGACCAGAATCTGGGTGACCGGGCTGGCGTCGAGGCCGCTCTGGGCGATCTGCTCGAACTCCTCCTGGTTGTAGGCGATGCCACCGCCGGTGCCGCCGAGGGTGAAGGCGGGGCGGATGATCAGCGGGAAGCTACCGATCTGACGACCCAGTTCTCGGGCTTCATCGAGGGTGGTGGCGATGCCGCTGGGGCAGACATCGACGCCGATGCGGGCCATCGCTTCCTTGAACAGCAGCCGGTCCTCGGCCATCTCGATCGCGGGCAGCTTGGCCCCGATCAGCTCGACGCCGTATTTCTCGAGGGTGCCGTCCTTGGACAGGGCCACCGCCAGATTCAGGGCCGTCTGACCGCCCATGGTCGGCAGCAGCGCGTCCGGGCGTTCCTGCTCGATGATCTTCGCGACGATTTCCGGGGTGAGAGGCTCGATGTAGGTCCGATCCGCCGTCTCGGGATCGGTCATAATCGTGGCCGGGTTGCTGTTCACCAGCACGACCTCGTAGCCCTCCTCCCGCAGTGCCTTGCAGGCCTGGGTGCCGGAGTAGTCGAACTCGCAGGCCTGGCCGATCACGATCGGGCCGGAACCCAGCAGCAGGATCTTGCGAAGGTCTTGGCGACGGGGCATGGGGCGGTCACAGCTAAATCCGATCTATTGTGCCATCCGAGCCGCAGCCTCCGTTGCTACTGGGCTTTGCCGAGCCGACTGCTGTTCAGCCTGAACCGTTTCGGGCGCAGCGATTGGCCAGGATCAGCCCGAGGTAATGGACGGTCGGTTACGCTGTGATGACGTATGCCGTGGCGATGAACAGTCGAGTCGATATGAGCGAACTGCAGCGGTTGAAGGGTCTGCTGCCGCCCGAACTCCAGAGCTGGGTGTTCGTGGAGGCTAGTGCCGCCGTGGATCCGCCGCTGATCACCTGCGAGGAAATCGGCCGCGACGAGGTGGAGATTCAGGTGGATCTGGCCCGCTGGGAACAGCTGGCGATCGATCAGCGCAACCTGCTGCTCTGGCACGAGGTGGGTCGCATCCAGAACGATGCCATCCCCCGGGACGGCTGGGAAATGGCAGCCCTGGCCATCGGTCTGGGCGGTGCCGTCGGGGAACTGTGGGTGCGCGATGGGCTGCTGCTGCTGCTGGCCCTGGGTCTGTCGGGCTTCGCGGGCTATCGCCTCTACCTGAAGAACAACAGCGAGAAGAAGCTGCTGGAGGCCGTGGCAGCGGATGAGCGGGCGATCGCCCTGGCCACCCGCTTCGGCTACACCCTGCCTAACGCTTACAAGAGCCTCGGCAGTGCCCTCAAGCAGCTGATCGAGATGACCCCCAAGAAGAAGCAGCGCTCCTTCTACGAGAATCGGCTCCAGGCGCTGCGCAAGAGTGCCGCCAAGGCGAAGGCCAAGGTGCAGGCCGAACAGGGCGATCGCAGCGGACTGGGCGAAGACGTCTACAGCGCCTGAGCCGATCCCACCGCATCCGGGTGACCGCTCCCGTGCATTCCAGCCTCTGGTCCTCGGGATGTCTTCAGTTCGTTCCGGCTCGGCCCGTGCTGTAGCCGAATCGGGAGATGTCGGTGTCATCGATGATCCGAGGGGTCAGAACCACCACGATCTCCCGCCGGTCGCGTGTCTCCTGCACCGAACGGAACAGTGACCCGAAAATCGGCAGATCGCCCAGCAGGGGGAACTTGACTGTCTGGGTGCGCTGGAAGTCCTGAATCACCCCCGAGAGCACCAGGGTCTGACCATCCCGTAGTCGCACCCGTCCGGAATTGGTCACCCGATTCTGGGTGAGGGTGACGATCTGTCGGGCTCCGCCTGCGACGCAGGGGCCCAGATCCTGCTGGGAGACCGGGGCCGAGAGATCCGGCACCACCTGCAAGGTGACAAAGCCATTGTCATCAATCCGGTCAATCTGAACACCCAGTTTCAGACCCACATCATCCAGAACAGGGGTGACCGTGGCGATCGCTGTATTGCCTGTAGACCCGGTTGTCTGGCAGTTGAGGAAACTGACGATCTTCTCCGTGATCCGCACGGTGGAATTCTCACCTTCCTGAATCACCAGGGTGGGGTCGGTCAGGACCTTGGCGTTCCGGTTGGTGACGGCTGCCTGCAGGGCCCCCAGGAAGTTCGGCTGCAGCAGATACGGAGCGGCCGGAACCGCCGGATTGGGGTACCCGTTGGGGTTGTTGTTCTGGGCATCCCGAGGCAGTGAGGTTTGGGTGGTGGTGGTCAGGGTCGGTACGGCTCCACCCAGATTGACCCCCAGAACCCCGTTGGTATTGGTGACGAAGGTATCTCCGATCCGAAAGGAGAAACTCGTATTCATCTCATTGAGCTCATCCAGATTCAGATCGATGACCTTAACGTTGACCTGAACCTGGCGCCTGCGCAGATCCAGTTGCTGCAGATAATTCAGGGCCAGGTTGACCTGATCCAGCGGACCGACCACTGTGACCTGGTTCAGGCGGGGATCAGCGGTTGCGGTCAGACCGCGCAGGGGATAGTAGCTGCCCGGGTCGTTCGGGGGGGTCAGATTGGTGATCACCGGCCCCGACTCCTGAACGACAAAGGGGACCGTGTTGTTCGCGTTCGAGACCAGGGTATTGCTACCGGTTCCACTGCCCGCTATCGGCACCGTTGTCGTGGTTGGACTGGGTTGCCCCCCTCCGGCCGGTACGAACTGCCGTGGCACGGTGATGGTTGAAACGGAGGCCCCCTGCAGATTGAGGAATGTGGCTGCCACCTCCGCCTTGGCCTGATTCAGCCGGACCGTGCGGGAGGCCAGCCCGACGGCATCCCCGCTCAGGAACCGGCCGACAATGACCGTATTGCCGTTGCGAACTGCCTTGAGTCCAGCGGCCCGCAGGATGCTGTTGAAGGCTTCGTTCAGGGTCGTTCCCCCGAGATTGACCGTAATCAGTGGGTCGAAGTTGGCGCCGCCCGAGGAGGCGGTATCCCCTTCGTTCTGAAAGACGATGTTCAGTCCTCGGCCTGCCACCAGGAGGGTCAGCGCCGAACTGGCCTTGCGCCGGAAGGACTGAAATCCCTGGATCGGTTGATTGCCTCCCGGCAGGCTGACGTTGCTGGACGGTACCCGGTTGGCGGCGACCGAGAGATCCCCGACCGGAGGCGCGATCGCCCGGTTGATCAGGGGGGGCACTTCGCCGGGTGCGGTTACGGGCAAGGGTTGCAGCGGACTGGTGGGAGGAACGGGTGCCCGATAGGGAGTTCCCCCGGACGGTAGGGAGGCCGGCCCCGGCCACCCGGTCTGGGCCAGGACGGGCCCCGGAGTCAGGGTCAGGAATGTCAGCAGAGCCAGGAACTTTGGCATACGAGGAAAAGGACACCGGGGACGGAGTTACGGCTGTTTCTCGGTTGCCGTCTGACGGCGGTAGGCTTCGGCCTGGGCCGGGGAGATCAGGCTGATAGCCGTCACATTCATTCGGGTGATGATCTGGCCGGTACCGGGCTTTGCCTTATCCAACTCTGTGCTGAAGTCACTCAGAATCAGGCGGGGGATCCGTCGCTCAAGCTTGGCCAGATAGGCCAGGGTGGATGGGAAGTCGCCCTCCAGTTCCAGTTGGATGGTGTTCTGCAGCAATCGTCCCTTCAGGGCCTGCCCGTAGCGAGCATCCTCCACCAGGACCGTACCATCCGCACGGTAGTTGTAGCGGCGCAACTCCAGATTGGGTAGCGTTCGGGCTGTGGTCACCAGGTCCAGCAGTACCCGGTCGAGGATGTTCGGCGGTGCAAAGCGGAACGCCGCCAGCCGTAGCTGTTCCTGCGCCCGCAGCGCGGCCAGCCGCAGAGACCCCGAGCGTAGCTGCAGCTGCTCCAGATCGACACGCTCCTGCCGCAGGGCCCGCAGCGCCTGCCACTGCTGCTGATTCCAGCGCCAGAGGGGCAGCACCCCCAGCCAGAACAGCAGCACCAGCAGCAGAAACCCCCACTGGGGGGCCAGACGTCGCAACTCCTGGGAGAGGGTGGCCCGCCCTGGGCCGGAGTCTGGCAGATACATGGTCAGTTCCTGGGAGATGTCGGGAAGGGCTGCCGCAGACGGCCCCGCAGACTGAAATCCACGTAGAATGCCGTCCCGGACGGGCTGTCCGCAGGAGCTCCCGGCACAGCATAGTCCTCGCTCACGGATTCGGCCCGATCGATCACCAGGCGAGCCTGGGCATCCAGGTAAGGGGCCTGACGCAGGGTCTGCAACAGGGTCACGACCTGGGGATACTCGCTGGCGCGTCCCTGGATGATCAGAAACCCCTTCTGCTCTTCGACCTTGAGCAACTGCACCTTCTCCGGCGTACGTCGGGCCAGGTCTGCTAGCAGCTCGTTCCAGGTCGCTGCCAGGGTGAACACTCGGTTGAGCGCTTCAGCCTCGGCGGCTGCCCGCTGGGACTGTGTCTGCCAGGTCCGCGCCAGGGATGCCGTTGGCCGCAGGCGGGCCAGCCCGGCCCACTGCTGCATCTGCAAGCCACTCAGCACGAGCCCACTCAGCCCGAGACCGATAATTCCCGTCAATCCGATGCCGACCAGCAGAGCCCCCTTCCGTAAGTCCGGGTCCGCCAGCAGAGACAGCAGCCCAGTGTAGCGCCCTGGACCGACCCAGGTCCGCCACTGGAACCGGGGCCGTTCCGCCCGGGTACGGGGACGACGATCGCGCAGGAAGTCGACTTCGACCAGATACACCGCCCTCAGTCCTCCTTCAGGGCCATGCCCACCACCGTCAGCAACTGGGCTGGGGTGAGGGGGCGGCGGGTCCGATCCTGGGGCACCTCCAGGCTGTTGAGTAGCCAGGGGTCCGGGCATTCGCAGGCCAGGCCGAGACGGGCGGTCAGATAGCCGGCCAGTTCCGCCAGCGCCGCGCCCGGCCCGCACAGAAACAGCGTCCCCACCCGCAGCTGCGGTACCTCGTCGGCCACTGCCTCCAGGGACTGCCGCAGTTCCCGCAGCAGCAGCTGCAGCGCCGCTTCCATCTGGGGCACCTCGGCCTTCAGCATCAGTTCGTTCTGGAGAATGCTGGACCAGGGCAATTGCGGCACCTGGGGAAAGGCAGCCTTGAGCAAGGTCCGCACCCCCAGATGATCCAGCACCCGCTCGAACAGGGGCACCCCCTCCCGGAACACCGTCAGTTCGCTGCTCTGGGTACCCAAAAAGAGAATCGCCGCCCCACCCGCCAGGGCGGGACTGCGCAGCAGTGGCCGCAGCGCCCGCGCCGAGGCCAGACAGCGGGGTTCCAGGGACTGCAGCGGACACCCCAGCAACCGAGCTAGTTCCAGACAGCGGTCGGTATCCACCTTGCGGGTGCCCACCAGCAGCACCTGCCGCTGATCCTCCCCGCCGGGGCCGAGGGGAAAGTAATCGAGGTCGGCATCCTGGCGGCTGAAGGGCAGGTAGCTTGCTGCCCCGGAAAAGTGGTTGAAACGTAGTGCTGGCCTGGGGTGAGGGGCT
>CAWUMD010000056.1:0-11768 GCA_963923365.1 uncultured bacterium | reverse complement strand
AGCAGCTCCGCCACGCTCAGCTCGTCCGGCCGGTTCAGGGTCGAGACGGCGAAGGGGTGGAAGTAGAGATCGTAGAGGCCGTGGGGAAACTCGCCCGAGGACCAGTCGGTGACATTGAGGGAGTCGTAGCGCTGGTACGTCTGTTCGAGGTTGAAGGTGGTGATGGCCCGCAGCACCTCCCAGTGGGCGGGCTTGGTCAGGTTGATGCCCCACTTGAGGCTGTTGGGGGAGGAGAAGGTGAGGTCGACGATGTTCCAGGGGAAGGTCGAGTGGCTGGGGCGGAAGTTCTCCGGCTTGTAGCGCTCCCCATCCTTGAACACCACCGAGTAGAAGTTCAGGGGCTGGAAGTTGTCCCGGGCCGAGACTTCCTCCGCCAGGGACCAGAGGTTGTAGTACTGGGGGAAGAAGCCGTGGAAGCCGTGCTCCATGCGCATGGTGCGATCGCCCACCTGCACGTCCCAGCTGGCGATCTTGCCACCCAGTTGCGGGGCCCGCTCCACCAGGGTGACGGCGAAGCCGCGCCTGCTCAATTCGTAGGCCGAGGCCAGGCCAGCCAGCCCGCCACCGATCACGGCGACCCGTTGTCCATTCCGGGTTCGCTCGGGCAGTGTCAGGCCGGGCGGGTTGTAGAGGTGGGGCTGGGCTTTACTGAAGCGGCTGTAGCCCAGCAGGCCGGCGAAGGCACCGGTCCCGAGTAGTTGAAGAGTCTGGCGACGGCTGATGGTCGAAAGCGGTGGCTGGCCGGACAAAAGGTCCTGCTCCTAGACTGTCAGACTAGATTCAGGTCCGAGCCCGGCGATGAGAGAACAATTTAATAAAATTTTAAGAGAGACTAATGCCGTCGCCCGACGGATCATCACCGAGCTGTTCCGGCTGCGGCGCAGTCTGGTCTTCTGGGTCATCTTCCCCGTGATCATCCTCACCATCAACGGGATGATCATTGCCGAGCAGGCCAAGGGGCAGGGGGTGACCACCGCCCAGGCCTTTCTCCAGTCCACGCCGGTCAGTCTGGTGGGGGTGGCGCTGTTCTTCAGCGGCATGGGCGGCACCTGCGCAGCCCTGGTAGCCGAGCGCGAGCACGGCACCCTGCGGCGGCTCTACCTGACACCCCTCAGTGGCCTCAGCTACTTCCTGGGGGTTCTCCTGGCCGAGTCGACCGTCGCCCTGCTCCAGAGCATTGTGCTGCTGACGGTGGCCTACGGCTACGGGGTGCGCCTGCAGGGCTCCGGCTGGCTGGCGTTCTGGATCATCTTTCTCAGTCAGCTCAGCTACGTGGGCAGCGGCTTCCTGCTGGGCAGCCGGATGGCCCGTCGCACCGAGGATGTGATTGCCCTGGTCTCCACCATCGGCATCCCGATGCTGATTCTCGGCGGATCCTTCATGCCCTCCTGGCTGTTCCCCGATGTGCTGCTGCAACTGGCTCAGGCGGATCCGGTTTTCCACATGAACGAGGCGCTTCTAGGGGTCTGGGCCCAGGGCGATGGCTGGGCGGCGGTGAAGGGTCACGTAATCTTTCTGCAGATCTACGCCCTGGCGGTACTCTTGCTCAGCTGGTTTGCCTACCGTCGGATGTATCGTCACGAACGGGGTATCTAGTCACTGCCATGCTCGAAGTTCGAAATCTCGCCAAGCGCTACGGCAGTCGACCGGTCCTCAACGGCCTTAGCTTCACCATCGAGGCGGGCGATCTCTACACCCTGCTCGGACCCAACGGTGCCGGGAAGACCACCACGATCAACATCATCACCGGGCTGCTGGCTGCCGATCAGGGCACCGTCAGCCTCGATGGCCGTACCCTTACCGGGCGCAAGCGGGCCCAGATCGGCATCGCTCCCCAGGACAACCTGATCTATCGCAGCCTCACCTGTGCCGAGAACCTGATGTTCTTCGGGCGGCTCTACGGCTTCAGTGGTCGTAAGCTGCGGGATCGGGTCCAGGCGGGCCTGGAATCGGTGAACCTCGCCGACCGGGCAGATACCCTGGCCAGCCGCCTCAGCGGGGGGATGCAGCGGCGCCTCAACCTGGCGATCGCCACGGTCCATGCCCCGCGCCTGCTGATTCTCGATGAGCCCACCGCCGGGCTCGACGTTGAGGCTCGCTACGACATCTGGGAGTTCGTGCGCGGTCTGCAACGGCTGGGAACCTCGATTCTGCTCACCACCCACCTGCTGGATGAGGCCCAGGCCCTCAGTCAGCGCCTGGGGATCCTCAAGGATGGCCGTCTGGTGGTCGAGGGCAACGTTGAGGAGCTGATCGCCAGCCTGCCCAGCCGCGATCCGGTGGCGGTGGAGACCTCGGACGAGGCGGCGGCGATCGCCCGCGGCCGGGAACTGGGCTTCATCCCCCGGCGCTACGCCGGCAAGCTGCACTTCTGGCTGCCGCAGCGGATGGAGCTGCAGCAGGTGGCCCAGGCCTTCACGGGCATTGCCCTAGAGGGGATTGTGCACCGGCCCCTGCACCTCGAGTACTGCTACCTCGAGGCGACGGGCCACTGCGACGTCTGACGAGGACGGGGCTCAGGCCGTCGTTTTGCGGCGCCGGGTGGTTGTGGTCTTAGTGCCGCTGCTCTTGCGACCCTTGCCTTTGGCGCTGCCGGCCTTGGCCGCCAGGGCTTCCAGAGCCTGCTCCAGGGTGAGGCTCTCCACCGTGCTGCCTTCGGGCAGGGAGGCATTCACCTTGCCATGCTTGACGTAGGGGCCGTAGGGGCCATCAAAGATCGCCACGACCTCGTTGTCGCTCGGGTGGGCACCGAGGCTGCGCAGGGGTTCCTTCTTGCTGGCCCCCCGCCCGCGCTTGGGCTGAGCCAGCAGTTCCAGGGCCCGGTTCAGATCGACGGTGAGCACATCATCCCCGGCCTTGAGGGAGCGGAATTCCTTCTCGCCGTTCAGGGTATAGACGACGTAGGGACCGAAGCGGCCCAGGCCTGCCTGGATGCGACCGCCGGTTTCCGGGTGGGTGCCCAGTTCCCGGGGTAGGGCGAGCAGGCCCAGGGCTTCCGCCAGGGTCAGGTCCTCGGGCTTCTTGCCCTTGGGCAGCGATGCCCGCTTCGGTTTGGGGTTGTCGTCGCTGACCTGGCCCAGCTGCACGTAGGGGCCGTAGCTGCCGTTGAGCAGGAAGATCGGTTCTCCCAGCTCCGGATGCACGCCCAGCTGATCCGGGCCTTCCACCTTCTGGCGCAGCAGGGTGGCCACCTGCTCGGCGTCTAGATCCGAGGGGGTGAGCTCGCGGGGGATGTTGGCCTTGATCGAGCCGTCCTCCTGCTCCACCTCCAGGTAGGCACCGTAGCGGCCGATGCGCACCTTGGCCTGGTCGAGGTCGCCCAGGTCGACGGTGCGGGCTTCGGAGGGGTCGATGTCGCCTTCGCGCACCCGCACCTGGGTTTCGAGACCGTCGTCGCCGTTGTAGAACTGGCGCAGGTAGGGCAGCCAGGCCGCCTCCCCGTTGGAGATGTCATCGAGGGTCTGCTCCATGCGGGCGCTGAAGCCCGGATCCACCAGATCGGGGAAATGCTTCTCGAGCAGACCGGTGACGGCAAAGGCCGTGAAGCTGGGTACCAGGGCATTGCCCTGCAGCTGGGCATAGCCACGGTCGATGATTGTGCCGATGATGCTGGCGTAGGTGCTGGGACGGCCGATGCCTTCGGCTTCGAGCATCTTCACCAGGGCGGCTTCGGTGAAGCGGGCGGGGGGCTGGGTCTCGTGACCGACGGCGGCGAGTTCTCGGCAGTCGGGGCGATCGCCGCTCTTCAGGGGCGGCAGCAGCACCTCGCGGTTCTCCAGGGCGGCATCCGGGTCATCGGACCCTTCCACGTAGGCCCGGAAGAAGCCGGGGAAGTCGATGCGCTTACCGCTGGCCCGGAAGCCCGCGTCATCCACCTGCAGCTGCACGACGATGTTCGTCTGGCGAGCCTCGGCCATCTGGGTGGCGACGGTGCGCTGCCAGATCAGCTCGTAGAGGGCCAGATCGCGACCATCGAGGCCGGACTCCCGGGGGGTACGGAACTCGCTGCCTGCGGGACGGATCGCTTCGTGGGCCTCCTGGGCGTTCTTGCTCTTGGTGGTGTACTGGCGCGGCTCCTTGCTCAGGTAGTTGGCGCCGTACATCGACTCGACGCAGCTGCGGGCGGCGGCGATCGCCTGGCTGGAGAGGTGGACCGAGTCGGTCCGCATGTAGGTGATGAAGCCGCGCTCGTAGAGGCTCTGGGCGACGCGCATGGTGTCGCGGGCCGAGAGGCGCAGCTTGCGGTTGGCTTCCTGCTGCAGGGTCGAGGTGGTGAAGGGGGGGGCCGGTTTGCGGACCTGGGGCTTCTCCTCGAGAGAGGTGACGCTCCAGGGTAGGGGGCGCAGTCGTACCTGCAGGGCCTCGGCCTGGGCCTGATCAAGCAGCACCACCTCCCGACCGGCGGCGATCGCGCCGGTGTTCTCGTCGAAGTCGCTGCCGTTGGCGACCCGCTTGCCGCCCAGGTGGGTGAGCTTGGCCTCGAAGCGGCTACCCTGGGCCTCCAGTTCCGCCTTCAGATCCCAGTAGCTGCCCTGGCGGAAGGCCCGGCGGGCCCGTTCGCGCTGCACCAGCAGGCGCACCGCCACCGACTGCACCCGCCCGGCGGAGAGGCCCCCGGCGATCTTCTTCCAGAGCAGGGGCGACAGGGTGTAGCCCACCAGCCGGTCGAGGATGCGGCGGGTTTCCTGGGCATGCACTAGTTGTTCATCGACGGTGCGGGTATTGGCCAGGGCCTCGCCGATGGCATCCCGGGTGATCTCGTGGAAGACCATGCGGCTGGTCGGCACCTTCGGCTTGAGCAGCTGCAGCAGGTGCCAGCTGATGCTTTCCCCTTCCCGGTCTTCGTCCGTCGCCAGAATCAGTTCGTCCGCTTCCTTGAGGGCATCCTTGAGCGTCTTGACGACCTTCTTCTTATCCTTGGGGACGATGTAGAGCGGCATGAAATCCCGCTCCACGTCCACGCCCAGGCTGGCCCACTTCTCGCCCTTGAGATCGGCGGGAATATCGCTGGCCGACTGGGGCAGATCGCGCACATGGCCCATTGATGCTTCGACCCGGTAGTCCTTCGGCAGGTAGCCGCGGATGGTCTTGGCCTTCGTGGGCGACTCGACAATCACGAGTTTGGGCATGGCGAACGCCGGTGGCGGGGTCGATACGACAGTGCCCGGAACCGGAGTTCCAGGCAACTGTTTCCACTTATAGCCAATGATGCTGCGGCCGTACACCGAGCTGCTTTCCGCCTGTCCGAGGGGGAAACGGTAGAATGCCACTTGGTTGCTGACCGGGTCTGCGGGCAATATCCGCCCTCGCCGGAACAGCCTTCCGCACCCTTTCCTGGCTGCAGCACTCTGCTATGGATTTCGCCAATCTCGCCGCCCAGCTGAACGCGGGCACGATTCTGCCGGAAGGGATCATGGTCGTGACGCTGCTGGCGGTGCTGGTGGCGGACCTGATTTCCGGACGCAATTCCGTCCGCTGGACGCCCTACGTGGCCCTCAGCGGTCTGGCCGCCACGATTGGGGCCCTGGTGCTCCAGTGGGATGCGGCCAACCCGGTCGGCTTCCTCGGGGCCTTCACCGGCGATGACCTGAGCATCGTCTTCCGCGGCATGGTCGCCCTGTCGGCAGCGGTGACGATTCTGCTTTCCATCCGTTACGTCGAACAGAGCGGCACGTCCCTGGGTGAGTTCATCACCATTCTGCTGACCGCCTCCCTGGGGGGTATGTTCCTCTGCGGCGCCAGCGAACTGGTGACGATCTTCGTCTCCCTCGAGACCCTGTCCATCTCCAGCTACCTGCTCACCGGCTACATGAAGCGCGATTCGCGCTCGAATGAGGCGGCCCTCAAGTATCTGCTGATCGGCGCGGCCAGTTCGGCAATCTTCCTCTATGGCTCCTCGCTGCTTTACGGCCTCTCCGGCGGCCAGACCCACCTGAGCGAGATCGCGGCGGCCTTCGCCGGTCAGGGGCGCAGCCTCGCCCTGGTGATTGCCCTGGTGTTCTCGATCGCCGGAATCGCCTTCAAGATTTCGGCCGTACCCTTTCACCAGTGGACCCCGGACGTCTACGAAGGCTCCCCGACCCCGATTGTCGCGTTTCTGTCGGTTGGCTCCAAGGCGGCCGGGTTCGCCCTGGCGCTCCGCCTGCTGCTGGCAGCCTTCCCCAGCCTGACGGCGGAATGGCACTTCGTGTTCACCGCCCTGGCGATCCTCAGCCTCGTGCTGGGCAATGTGGTGGCCCTCACCCAGACCAGCATGAAGCGGCTGCTGGCCTACTCTTCGATTGCCCAGGCCGGGTTCGTGATGATCGGCCTGATCGCCGGGACCGAGGCGGGCTACTCGAGCATGATTTTCTATCTGCTCGTCTACCTGTTCATGAACCTGGGTGGCTTCGCCTGCGTCATCCTCTTCACGCTGCGCACCGGTACCGATGAGATCAGCGAATACGCCGGTCTCTACCAGAAGGACCCCCTGGTCACCCTGGGTCTGAGCCTCTGCCTGCTCTCCCTCGGTGGTATTCCGCCCATGGCCGGGTTCTTCGGCAAGCTCTACCTGTTCTGGGCAGGCTGGCAGGCCGGACTCTACGGTCTGGTGCTGCTCGGTCTGGTGACCAGTGTCATCTCGATCTACTACTACATCCGGGTGATCAAGATGATGGTGGTCAAGGAGCCCCAGGAGATGTCCGAGGCGGTGCGCAACTATCCGAAGGCAGACTGGAGTCTGCCGGGAATGCGTCCGCTGCAGGTGGCGCTGGTGGTCTGTGTGATCGCCACCAGCCTCGCCGGGATCCTCTCCAACCCGCTGTTCACCCTGGCCAGTGACTCGGTCACCCACACGCCCCTGCTGAATGCGGCGGCCGCGGTTGCCCCGGTGGCGGAACTGCCCGAGACTCCCACGGCCGGTTGATCGCTGCCCCGGCGCTCTGTCAGCAGCCCGTTGCCTATCGCGACGGGCTGCTGACGTTTTCAGGCACGTTAGCCTGGAACAGTCTCCCCATCCTGAAGGTGTGACCATGACCGCCCCTGTCCCACCGGTGATTCGCCTGGAGCATGTGAGCAAGCTCTACGGCAGTGGAGACACCCTGGTGCGGGCCCTGGACGCGGTGGATCTCGAGATCGCGGCCGGGGACTACTGCGCGATCATGGGCACGTCGGGCTCGGGTAAGTCGACGGCGATGAATATCATCGGCTGCCTCGATCGCCCCACCGCCGGTCGCTACGAACTGAACGGCGTGGATGTCTCCACCCTGGATGAGGCGGAGCTGGCCCACGTGCGCAACCGTAACCTCGGCTTCGTCTTCCAGCAGTTCCACCTGCTGCCGCAGCTGACGGCGCTGGAGAACGTGATGCTGCCGATGATCTACGCCGGGGTGTCGGCCCAGGACCGTCGGGATCGGGCGATCGCCGCCCTTACTCAGGTTGGTCTCGATCAGCGGTTGCACAACCGACCCAACCAGCTCTCGGGGGGCCAGCAGCAGCGGGTGGCGATCGCCCGGGCTATCGTCAACCGACCGGTGTTGCTGCTGGCGGACGAACCCACCGGGGCCCTCGACTCCCAGACGACGGAGGAGGTGCTGGGGATTTTCGACGATCTGCATCGCCAGGGGATTACCGTGGTGCTGGTCACCCACGAAGCCGAGGTGGCCGAGCGGGCCCGCCGGGTGATCTGGTTCCGGGATGGCCGGATTCAGCGCGAGGAGATCCACCTGCCGGTGGGGGCAGAAGCTTAAGACAATCCGTTTAAGTTGCCGTTCTTCGTAAAGCTTCGATACAATTGCAGCGCAACAGGTTAAGAATTATTGAACTTAATGGCTGCACCCTCCGCATCTGCTGCGCGCTCTGCCAAGGCAACTCCTGTGGCCTCCCTGGACTTCTCCCTGGAGCGTCTCAACCAGTACTACACCCAGGATCAGCAGGCGGAACTGCTGGTGCTGCAGGCCGAAGCCGAATCGTTACTCTGTCAGATTCGCACTCATAAGGCAGTTCGCACCGACGCTCGCTGATTTCTTCAGATTTCCTCCAAGCATGGTGAGGGGATGGCTGCTGCGGCAGCTATCCCCTCGTTTCTTGCGGGGCTCAGGCCCGCAGCAGCTTCAGCAGATCCCCAAGCCAGCGCTGCAGATTGCCGGATCCGGCTTGGGGGACATCTGCTGCCAGGACGACGGAACCGAGGGCCTGGTTGAGCAGGCGTTCGGGAGCGATCGCCACCCAGCCGTTGCTGCTGGGCCGACGCACCTCGAAGTGCAGGTGGGGGCCGGTGGTGGCACCGGTCATGCCCACCCGGCCGATCACCTCGCCCTGGCGGACGCGATCGCCGGGTTGGACGTAGACCTCGCTCATGTGGCCGTAGAGGGTCTGCTGGCGCGGGTTGCTGTGGTCGAGCACCACGGCCAGGCCGTAGCCTCCCAGGAAGTCGGCGAGACTGACGCTGCCGGAGTAGGCGGCCACTACCGGTGTGCCGTAGGGGGCGGCCAGGTCGGTGCCGGTGTGCATCCGGGCTTCGCCACTGAGTGGATGGATGCGCCAGCCGAAGGTAGAACTGATCGCTGCCTGCAGGGTAAGCGGGAAGAGCAGGCTGCGGTTGCCGTTGCCCACCAGGCCTTCGGGCCGGGGAGTGCGGTTGAAATACTGACCGACGTTCAGGGCGCCCCCCAGCTGGTTGCCCAGGAAGGCGACGGCTACGGAGATGGGGTTGGTGTTGGGAGGCAGCAGCGTGCCGCCGCCCTGACCGAGAGGCACCGCTGTCAGGCTGTCGGGTTGGCCCGGACGACGCCCACTGCGGTTATTGAACCGAATCGGCATTTCTCCCTGTTGCAGGCGATCGCAGTCCCGCTGGGAAATGGCGACGCCGCTGGACGTTTGGCAGAGTTCCTTCAGGGGTGCCGCGCCCGGAAGACGGCTGGGGATCACGCCCAACTGCCGCAGTTCCGCCGGGGTCATCTCCGGGCCGGGTGTCACCTCTGCATCGGCACCGGAGGCCAGCACTGGTGGTAGGACACTCAGCAGGGTGATCAGGCTGGTCAGGCCGGCCAGACAGGGCTTGAACACGGGAGTCTGCCAGGGAGGAAACGTTCCAATTCTAGAAATCTCTGGGCCTGAGCCGCGTAAACTCGGGGCAGTTTCAGGATCGTGTGGTTATGGCGGAACGGACGCTACAGACTCTGGGGGCACCGGTGCTGCGGCAGTCTGCCCGCCCAGTTGCGCCGCAGGACCCGCAGCTGCAGCGGCTGATCGACGATCTGATTGACACCTGTGCGCGGGCTAACGGGGTCGGTATCGCGGCACCCCAGGTGGGGGAGTCCCTGCGCCTGTTCATCGTTGCTTCGCGGCCCAATCCCCGCTACCCCAACGCGCCATGGATGGAGCCGACCGCCATGCTCGACCCGGAGATTCTGGCGGTGGACGGGGAGCCGGTCTACGGTTGGGAGGGCTGCCTGAGCGTGCCGGGACAGCGGGGACGGGTGGCTCGCCATCCCTGGCTGCGGGTGCGCTACCGCGATCGCCAGGGTGAGGAGCAGACGACGGAACTGACGGACTTCGTGGCCCGCATCTTCCAGCATGAACTAGACCATCTGGAAGGGTGTCTGTTCGTGGATCGGGTCGTGTCTCCCGAGGACCTCCTCAGTGAAGCCGAGTACCAGACTCGCCTGTCCCAGGGGACGCTGAGCTGACTCACCCCGGTGTCGGATAGCCCAGCCGCAGCTGCCCGGGCGCGACGGTCCGCAACCCCTCGGGGGTCTGCAGGCGCAGCTGGCCGTCCGGGGCCAGGCCCAGAACTGTGGCCTCGCCGCCGTCCTGCCAGGGGATGTGCTGACCCCGGTTCACCAGCAGCTGGTCGTAGCGATCGCTCAGCCCCGCCTCGCTGCCCAGCCCCAGCCGCCAGCCGTCTGCCAGCCCCCGCAGCACAGTGGTGGTCACCCGGGTCAGATCCAGGTCCGGGCGATCGCCGAGGTTGATGCCGGGAAACTCCACGGGGTTGCGGACGTTCACACCGATGCCGATCACGGCGGTGGCCAGCCGCTGCTGCCGCAGTTCGGTCTCGACCAGCAGGCCACCCAGCTTCAGCCGCTCCAGCACCAGATCGTTGGGCCACTTGATCCCCACCGGCAGGCCCAGGTCTGCGCGCAGTCGCTCCACCAGCCCAACGATCAGCCCGGTCTGCAGGGCTGAGGCCTGCTCCAGCGGGCAGTCGGGGTCCAGCCGTGCCGACAGGTAGAGGCCACCGGGGAGCGATCGCCATGGCCGTCCCTGCTGGCCCCGTCCAGCGGTCTGGCAGCCACCGATCAGCACCGTCCCCGCAGGCAGGTCCTCCTCCCGTAGGCGGGTACTGGTCGAGTCGCACTGCTCCCGCCACTGCAGGTGCAGGGTTGCGGGCCAGTGGGGGAACAGGTCGGCGGCGATCGCCGTCAGGTCAGGAGCCGTCATACTGCGATTGTGCGGCCCGTCACGGCGCTGAGGAAGGATCAATGACCTGGAACTGGATGATCACAGCGGACGGTCTGGAACACCTGCGCTGTGATTTGCTGGCGGACTTCGACCATGGCTTCTTCACCCGGGCGGCGGCGCCCCGGCGACCGGAGCAGCTGACCGAGGCGATCGCTCCCCATGCCTCTACCCACCGGCTGAAGCAGGTGCACGGCAATCTCGTGCTGCGGGCCGGGGAGGCGGGGGTTGAGGAACCCTACGCCGAAGCCGACGGTCTCGCCAGCCATGACCCCGGCCAGGCGGTCTGGGTCTGCAGCGCTGACTGCACCCCGGCCCTGATTGCCGACCTGTCCACCGGTCAGGTGGCGGCGGTGCATGCGGGCTGGCGCGGTACGGCGGCGCGGATTCTGCCGGAGGCGATCGCCACCCTCCAGGCCCAGGGCTCCCAGCTGGCGAATCTGCGGGTGGCCCTGGGCCCGGCGGTGACCGGTCCGGTCTATCAGGTGGAGACCGCCGTGGCCCTGGAGACGGCCCGCTCGATTGCACCGGAACTGGATGACGAGCAGTTGCTGACGCATCTGAGCCTGCTGCCGGACTCGCCGGTCACCGCCGATGTCGACCCTGGCCGTCAGCGCCTGGACGTGCGTCGGGTGAACGAACTGCAGCTGCTGGGCCTGGGGCTGGCCCCTCAGCAGATTGCGATCGCCCCCCACTGCACCCTCAGCGAACCGGAGCGCTTCTTCTCCTGGCGGCGGGATGGCGTCAAGGCGGTGCAGTGGTCGGGGATCGTCAGCGCCTAAAGGCGGGCGAACTGCTCCCGGTTGGCCAGGAACCAGGCGACGGTGCGGCGGATACCCTCGGCCAGATCTACCTGGGCAGTCCAGCCCTGGGCGGTGAGGCGGCTGACGTCCATCAGCTTGCGGGGGGTACCGTCGGGCTTGCTGGTGTCCCAGACGATGTCGCCCTGGTAGCCGACGCTGTCTGCCACCAGCTGGGCTAGCTCGGCAATCGAGACGTCCGTGCCGACGCCGACATTGACGTGGCCCGCCTCGCTGTAGTGCTGCATCAGGTAGTGGCAGGCGTCCGCCAGATCCTCGACGTAGAGGAATTCCCGCCTCGGGGTGCCGGTACCCCAGCAGGTGACCTTCTCCAGCCCCTGCTCCTGCGCCTCCAGAAACCGGCGGATCAGGGCGGGCAGCACGTGGCTGTTCTGGGGGTGGAAGTTGTCACCGGGGCCGTAGAGGTTGGTGGGCATCAGGCTGATGGCATCGAAGCCGTACTGCTTGCGGTAGGCCTGACACATCTTGATGCCGGCGATCTTGGCGATCGCGTACCACTCGTTGGTT
>CAWUMD010000055.1:0-11906 GCA_963923365.1 uncultured bacterium | reverse complement strand
GCAGGCACCGTCAGGGGACTGGGCACCGGACTGGGAGCCGGAGCCGCCTGGGCAATCAGAATCGGCAGCATCAGGACTTCGCGTTCAGAACCTGGAAGGCGGCAGTGGAGAAGGCCCGGATCAGATCGTTGGCCCGCTGGTCGTTATCCGGGCGACCGACCAGGGAGCCGATGATGTAGCGCTTGCCGTTGAGCAGATCAACCAGACCGGCATCCCCGAGGGAAATCGCGATGTCACCGGTCTTGTGGGCCACCAGCGTGCCCGGCCCGACTCCCCGGTTGATCAGGGTGTTGGTTTCGGCGGTGCGCAGGATCGCCCAGAAGCGATCGCGGGCCTTGGTGGTACCACAGCGTTCACCCCGCTCCACCTGGGCCAGTACCGTCACCAGATCACGGGCGGAGGTCTTGTTGGCCCCCTCCAGATCCGGCAGGAGATTGCCAATCCGGGTCTGCTGCAGGCCCCAGGTCTGGAAACGCTGGTTCAGCCGGGCCTTGCCCCCCAGCCGGTCGATCAGCAGGTTGGTGGCCGTATTGTCGGAAATCCGGATCATCTCGATCGCCGTTTCCAGCACCGTGAACCGGCTGTTCACGGGCAGGTACTGCATCGCACCCGCCTCGCTGGCGATCAGCGGCTTGCGCATCGTCAGCTTCTCATCCAGCCGGATGCGACCGGCGTTCACTTCCTCCATCAGCGCCGCCAGTACGGGGATCTTGATGGTGCTGGCGGCCGAGCGGGCCTGCTCGCCGTTGTAGTCGGCGTAGCGACCGGTGTCGAGGTCAATCAGGAAGGCCGTGGCCTTGAGGTCCTTCTGGGCCGCCGCCAGAGCGCCGAATTTCTGTTCCAGCTGGTCCAGCTTCTCGGTCTGGCCGAGGTCACGCCCCTGCAGGGTCGGACGGGCCGCCGTCGCCACCGGACTGACCAGCGCTGCCGCAGGACGCGGGACCCGCTGGGTGGCGGGTTTCCAGGCCGCAATCAGCGTCCCGGCCAGCACGGCGATACCGACCCCGACGATGGTCAGCCGCAGCCCGGCCTGCACCGGCGTCGCCAGGGACAGGGCCCGCAGGGGCACCACCACCGGGCGGCGGCGGCGCAGCGGGGTGACAGTACCACCGCCATTGACCGGCGTCGGACGGCGCCGCGGACTGCGGGTGTTATCCCGGGGGGGCATGGGCAGAGCACTCCGTTGGGGATGAGGCAGGAAATCGTGCGTTATAGCCTAACAGTGCTCCGGGACAGGAGCGGTGCCCTCAGAGCGATTCCACCAGCAACCAGTTCCCGGCGGGATTCAGACGCCCCTGCAGGGTCAGCCGCTGACCATCCTGCAGGGACTCCAGGGCGGCGTTCACCTCAGCCCGCAGCGTCACCAGCTGCCAGCCACCTGCTGACGTCTCCAGACGATAGTCCTGGTCACCGAGCCGCCGGAACTGCCCCTTCAGAACCGGCAGATCAACCGGGGAAAGAGCCGGAATCCGGCCGCCATGGCAGCCATCGTCGGCGTAGGCCTCGGGGTGGTCCAGGTAATGACGCTGAAGGTCCAGCCAGTCCGGGCGCTGCGGATCGGCATCGAAGAGGGGAATCACCGCCGCCGGGGCCAACGGGTCGCCCAGCAGGGCCTCCTGCAGCTCCCGCACCGGCAGATCCCGGGGCTGGCAGCCCCGCTGCACACAGAGTGCCGCCGCCATCCCGGCGGCCTGACCGATCCCGAGAACAACCGGCTGCAGGCGGGTGGCGCCGTTGGCCATGTGAGAGACGCCGATGTTCTTCTCGCAGGCCAGCAGGCTGTCCACCGCCGCAGGCACCAGGGCCTCGTAGGGGATGGTAAAGGGTGTCCCGGTCCAGCGGCCGCCCCAGCGCAGGGACTTGGGGGCCAGCCGGTAGTCGAAGCCGGGATAGTGGTGGTCGTTGGGATAGTTACCCAGCGCGATCGCCGACACCTGGCCCCGATCGTTGAGGGGCAGGACCGCCACCCGCGCCCCCGCCCGGGGCAGGATGTCGGTCTCGGTGACGGTGGTCAGGGCCTCGAGACGGCGACTCTCGCGGAAGTAGGGATGCAGGGCCAGCGCTCCGCCCCCCGGACCGGCGACGTCGGGGAAGACACCCCGGGCCAGACCGTAGCGCCGACCGACCCGTTGCTGCACATAGGCCGCAAAGGCGAGGCTATGGGCGATCGCCTCCTCGCCGTAGGTGCGACGGCTGATGTCACCGCCCAGCAACCGATCCAGCCCCTCGCCGTAGTCATTGCCGATGCCCGGCCAGTTGAGCATGAACCGTCCGCCGGGCAGGCGGCCATAGTCGAGAAACTGGGCATCGCTCCAGCCGCCCCAGGAGCCATCGAAGCTGGGGGGATGGGCCAGAGGAGAGACAATCGGCGGCGCCAGCTGATCACCGTAATCCTCCAGGTAGACCACCCAGGTCGGCGACTGCACCGGATAGCGACGGCAGACCGGCTCACCATCCAGCTGCACCTGGGTCGGGGCACTGGGCTCCTGCCAGAGTTCCTGGGGTTCCCAGCCCCAGCGGTAGTCCACATCCCCGAGGGCCAGCAGATCCCCCAGCTCCGTGGCATCGAGGATCAGGTCGGCTTCGATGGTGCAGTGGTCGAACCGCACCGCCGTCAGGCGATCGCCCTGACGCTGCACCGCCCGCGGTCGCTGGCCCTGAATCCAGCGCAGATTGGGCAGCTCCGCCACCCAGTCGGCCAGGATCCGGGCTCCCAGACGCGGATCGAAACTGAAGAAACTCACCCAGGCGTGGTCGAGCCCGCCTTCCTGGCGCTGCCGCAGCTCCCGCAGAAACGCGCCCCAGAGACCGGTCTGGAACGCCACCAGTTCATTGCCATCAGGCACCGACACCCCAGCACTGGTGAGCATGCCGCCCAGCCAGGGAAACTCACTCACCAGGGTGACCTGGGCTCCTCGGCGTGCCGCCTGAATTGCCGCCGCCGTGCCCCCGGTTCCTCCACCGACGACCAGAATCTGGGTCTTGAGCACATCGGACATCGGCGAACCGGCAGAAGAGCGCCCCTATTTTCCACTGTTCACTGCTCAGTGGGCTGTTTCGGCCGAGCAGAGGGCACTGACATCCTCACCGCACTCGTCGGCCAGGTAGGACAGAGCCCGGAAACGCAGACCCACCAGCTGGTCATAAACCGGGTTGAGCTTGCACATGGGCGGGATGTGGAAAACCTTGCGGCCGAACAGCACCACATCCCGTTCGAATGGGCACTGGGCGGGAATCAGCTGCACCAGCAGGTGAGCCAGGCGCGGGTCGTGAACCTGCAGCCCGTCCAGCCAGTGACGCAGGGGGTTCAGCATCGAAGGGTCCTCCGGTTGGGCTTCAGCTTCCGGGTGGTGTCGAGTCATGTCAAGCAAATCCAGCACCGGGGGTGGGTTTCCCAGGGCCACCGCGAAGTCGCGCAGCAGTTCCGCTTCCTCGCGGCTGAAGACACCATCCGCCAGGGCCACAATCACCGCCGTGCGCAGAAAGTCATCGTGCAGTTCGGGCCAATCGGCCAGGGCCTGGGTCAGCTGCGGGGCCCCCAGGGGGTGCAGATCCGTGAGGTCGCCCTGACCGAACCGCTCCTGGGCCAGGCGCGTCAGAGCGCTCATCTCGGCGGCATGCGGCTCGCCCCCGGCCCTGGCGATCGCCAGCAGCCCCCCCAGCCAGGCCCGGATCACGGCAGGGTCAGCGATCGGGGTCGTGGGCATGAATGGGCATCCGCAGCGTTCCAGCACCCTGGTGATACCGCCATCCGCGTCCGCGGTGGTCAGGCTTCCAGAAGGCTTCAACAAGCCGGGTCAGCGCCCGGACGGCCCCCAGCCGATCCCCCGGGCGCCGACGCCGGGAGGGTAGGATGGCTTAGCGAATTGCAGTCAGTCTTCCTTCCCCATGCAGGCACCGGCACGCCCGACCTTTGCGGTCACCACACCGCTGTACTACGTCAACGACGTGCCCCACATCGGCAGCGCCTACACCACCATGGCCGCCGATGCGATCGCCCGCTACCACCGGCTCCAGGGCGATGACGTGCTGCTGATCACTGGTACCGACGAGCACGGCCAGAAGATCCAGCGCACCGCCGAGCAGAAGGGCCTGCCGCCTCAGCAGCACTGCGACGGCATTGTCGCCCGCTTCGAGGAGCTCTGGCAGAAGCTGAACATTGACTGGAATCGCTTCAGCCGCACCACCGCCCCCAACCACCAGCGCATCGTCGAGCAGTTCTACGCCCGGGTCGCCGCCAAAGGCGACATCTACGTCGGGCACCAGCAGGGCTGGTACTGCGTCGGTTGCGAGGAATTCAAGGAGGAGCGCGACCTGCTTGAGGAGAAGCGCTGCCCGATCCACACCAACCAGAGCGTCGAGTGGCGCGACGAGGAGAACTACTTCTTCCGCCTCTCCGCCTACCAGCAGGCCCTCGAAGACTTCTACGCTGCCCACCCCAACTTCATCCAACCCGCCAGCCGCCGCAACGAGGTGCTCAACTTCGTGGCCCAGGGCCTGCAGGACTTCTCGATCTCGCGGGTGAACCTGGACTGGGGCTTCCCGGTGCCCGGCGATGAGCGGCATACACTCTACGTCTGGTTCGACGCTCTGCTCGGCTACATCACCGCGCTGCTGGAGCCCGGAGCCGAACCAACCCTGGAGAATGCCCTGGCCCGCTTCTGGCCGATCAACCTACACCTGATCGGCAAGGACATCCTGCGGTTCCACGCCGTCTACTGGCCCGCCATGCTGATGTCGGCAGACCTACCCCTGCCGCCGCGGGTATTCGGCCACGGCTTCCTGACCAAGGACGGCCTGAAGATGGGCAAGAGCCTGGGTAATACACTCGATCCCTTCGAGCTGGTGGACCGCTTCGGGGCCGATGCGGTGCGCTACTACTTCCTCAAGGAAATCGAGTTCGGCCGCGACGGCGACTACCAGGAGGAGCGGTTCATCAACACCTGCAACGCCGACCTCGCCAACGACCTGGGCAACCTGCTCAACCGCACCCTGAACATGGCCCGGCGCTACTGCGACCAGCGGCTCAGCCTGGCAGCGGCGGATATTCCCGCTGACAATGCCCTGCGGCAGATTGGCGCGGAGCTGGGCGATCGCGTCGGCGATGCTTACGAGCGTCTGGCCTTCAGCGAGGCCTGCGGCGAGGTACTGACCCTGGTGCAGCGCGGCAACAAGTACCTGGATGAACAGGCCCCCTGGACCCAGCACAAGCAGGGCAACCGCGCTGCCGTCGAGGAGATTCTCTGCGCCGTGCTCGAGTCCGTGCGTCAGGCCGCCTACCTGCTCTCGCCGGTGATCCCCGGCATCAGTACCGAGATCTACCGCCAGCTGGGCTACGACGCCGACTTCAATGACCCAGCCCGCTTCCCCGAGTTCGGCAGCCACCGCCACTGGGGCCTGATGGTGGCCGAGCAGCCCCTGGGCGATCCCTCGCCGGTGTTCCGCAGCCTCGAAGCCACCCCGGTAGAAGCCTAGGAGGCCCCATGCGCGCCGCCCCCCTGGCCCTGCTGCTGATCGGAGAACTGGTGCTGGGGGGCTGCCAGCCCACTCCACCGCCGCCGAAACCCAAGGACGGGCCCGATCTGGTGGTGCGCAACGCCGTGATCGGCCAGAACCAGCCGAAGCAGCAGACCGCCTGGAAGCTGACGGCCCCGGAAATCACCTACCGCAGCGATCGCCAGATCGGCCTGGTGCGCCAGCCGGTCGGCACGATTACCCGCCAGGGACAGCTGATTTACCGGATCACCGCCGACCGGGGCGAAGTCGAGGGAGACGGCCAGCGCATCCTGCTGCGGGGCCATGTCCGCGCCAAGCGACTGACCGGTGAGGTCGCCACCCTGCGGGGCGAGACGCTGATCTGGAAACCCCAGGAAGGCAGCGTCGAGCTGCAGAAGCAGGTGCGGGGCGAGAGCGGCAATCTGCGGCTGGTGGGGGATGCCGGTCGTTTCGACACCCACACGGACCGGCTGCAGATGCAGGGCCGTACCGAGCTGACCCAGCAGGAGGGCGATCGCCGCACCCGGGTGGTCAGCCAGGACCCGCTCTGGCAACTGGCCCAGCAGCAGATCGTCTGTACCCAGCCGATTCAGGCCGAACGCTTCCAGGGTCAGGGACTGGTGGCCCGGGGTACCGCCCAGCGGGGCGTCCTGCAGACCCAGGCCTCCGTTGCGCAGCTCAGCGGCAATGTGCTGCTCACCAGCCTCAAGCCCGCCGCCGAAGTCTCCAGTCAGGAACTGATCTGGGCCCTGAAGGCGAATCAAATCACCAGCCCCACACCTCTGACGGTGGACTACCGGGCGGACGGTACCTGGCTGCGGGGCGATCGCGGCCGTGCCGATCTCGCCAGCCGCAATGCCACGCTGGAGGGCAATGCCCAGCGTCTCAACCGCAGGGATGGGTCACGCCTGTTCGCCGACCGGCTGACCTGGGTGCAGCAGACCCAGCAGGTGATCGCCCAGGGCCGGGTCCGCTACAGCCAGCCGCGCCTGCGTCTCTGAGGACCGGGGCATCGGGGAGAATGGACAACGACTGTTTCAGGCCCCATCGCTATGACCCGCCGCGTCATCCAGACCGCCAACGCCCCCGCTCCCGTCGGTCCCTACAGCCAGGCGATCGCCACCAGCGGTGAGCTGCTGTTCGTCTCGGGCCAGATCGCCCTGGACCCGGCCAGCGGTCAGCTGGTGGGTGGCGATGACGTGGAGGCCCAGACCCGGCAGGTGATGGCCAACCTGCAGGCGGTGCTGGAAGCCGCAGGCGCCAGCTTTGCCAGCGTCGTGCGCACCACCGTCTTCCTGGCGGACATGAACGACTTCGCCCGGGTCAACGCCATCTACGCCGAAGCCTTCGATGAAGCCACCGCTCCGGCCCGGGCCTGCGTCCAGGCGGCCCGGCTGCCCAAGGATGTGAAGGTGGAAATTGACTGCATCGCCGTACTCTGAAGGCGAGTTCGGGGGAGCCTGAGCTCCCCCCGGCCGTCTCAGCGACCGATGCCGACGTAGCGGAAGCCCGCCTGGCGCAGCACCTGCGGGTCGAGGAAGTTACGTCCGTCGATCAGCAGGGTCTGGCGCATGCTGGGGGCGATAGTCGCGAAGTCGATCTCCCGGAAGGCCTCCCACTCGGTCACCAGCACCAGCGCATCACAGCCTGCCGCCAGTTCCTCGGGAGAACCGGTGAGAATCGACGCATCCACGGCATCGCTGCCGACGGGGATGATTGGGTCGTAGGCCTTCACCTTGGCCCCGAGGCGCTGCAGCTGCTCCACCAGAGTCAGGGCCGGGGCGTCCCGCAGGTCATCGGTGTCGGGCTTGAAGGTCAGCCCCAGCAGGCCGATGGTCTTGCCCTTGAGAATCTTCAGTTCCTGCTGCAGCTTCTCCAGGGCCACCAGCCGCTGGTGCTCGTTCACCCGGATCGTGGCATCGAGCATAGCCGCCTCGACCCCGTAGTCCCGGGCAATGTGGCGCAGGGCCATCACATCCTTCGGGAAGCAGGAGCCGCCCCAGCCGATACCGGCATTCAGGAAGCGACCACCGATGCGGCTGTCGAGACCGATGCCGCGGGCCACCTGGGTGACATCGGCGCCGACGCGATCGCAGATGTTGGCAATCTCGTTGATGAAGCTGATCTTGGTCGCCAGGAAGGAATTGGCGGCGTACTTGATCATCTCCGCCGAGTTGAGGTCGGTGGTCAGCACCGGCACCGGCTCGGTGGTGACTGCCCCGTCCACCTGCCGCCGCACGATCGGCTCGTAGAGCGCCTGCATCAGGGCCAGGGCCCGTTCGCTGCTGCTGCCGAGGACAATCCGGTCGGGGTTGAAGGTGTCATAGATGGCCGAGCCCTCGCGCAGGAACTCGGGGTTGCTGACCACATCGAAGTCGGCCCGGGGCAGGCTGTCGGGACCGGTTGCTCCGGCGGGAACCAGCTGGCGCTGCCGCTCCAGCACCCCGTCGAGCACCAGCATCCGCACCCAGTCGCCGGAGCCAATCGGTACCGTCGACTTGTTGACGATCACCTTGTAGCCGCCGTTCAGGTGGGCGCCGATTCCCCGGGCCACCGCCTCCACGAAGCGGGTATCGCTCTCGCCGTTGGGCAGGGGCGGGGTGCCGACGGCAATGAAGATCACCTCGCCATGCTCGACCCCGGCCCCCAGGTCCTCGCTGAAGCTGATCCGACCGGCGGCGATCGCCGCGGTCATCAGTTCCGACAGCCCCGGTTCATAGATCGGCGACTGCCCCGCCTGCATCTGGGCCACCTTGGCCGGATTATTGTCGATACAGATCACGTCGTGACCGACGTGGGCCAGACAGACACCGGTCACCAGGCCAACGTAGCCGGTTCCAATCACACAGACTTTCATCAGCAGTCAATCCGAAATAAGGGAGTCAGTCAGATTTAGAGATTCGTCTAGAGCGGAGACAGTCACCAGCCTGCAGACCGGTCAGCCGTCCCTGTCGGATCTGAATAAAGCTTCCAGATTCGCCTCCCATCCTAGGAGGTCGGGATTCGATTTCGGGTTCAGGAAGTCGTCAGGGCGCTTAACTTCCCCGCTCAAGGTCGGCGATCGCCTTCGGAACCGCCGCTGTCAGGTTCTCGTGGCCCGATTCGGTAACCAGAACGTCATCCTCAATCCGGATGCCGATGCCTTTCCAGCGATCCGGGATCTCCGGCTGGCCCTCGGCGGGCTCGATGGCCGGGGCCACGTAGAGCCCTGGCTCCACCGTCACCACATGGCCCGGCGTCAGGGTGGTCCAGTCATCGCCCTGCTGGTAGATGCCAACGTCATGGACATCCAGCCCCAGCCAGTGGCCAGTGCGGTGCATGTAGAAGGGACGGTAATGGCCCTGCTCGATGTTCTCCTCGCGGCTGCCGCTGAGCAGCTTCAGGTCCCGCAGGCCATCCACCAGCACCTCGACGGCGGCAGCATGGAAGTCCCCGTAGGCCCGCCCCGGCTGCACAGCATCCAGAGCGGCACTCTGAGCCGCCAGGACGATCTCGTAGAGGGCCTTCTGCTCAGGGGTGAAGCGACCGCTGACCGGGAAGGTGCGGGTGATGTCGGAGTTGTAGTAGCCGACGGCGCATCCGGCATCGATCAGCAGCAGGTCATCTGCCTGCATCTGCCGGGTGTTCTCGACGTAGTGCAGCACGCAGGCATTGGCCCCGGAGGCAACGATGGAGGGGTAGGCCGGACCCTGGGCGCCCCGCTGACGGAACCGGTGCTCGATTTCCGCCTGCACCTCGTACTCCCAGCAGCCGGGGCGGGCAAACTCCATCGCCCGGATGTGGGCTTCGGCGGCGATGTCCGCAGCCCGGCGCATCGCTGCCACCTCAGCTTCGCTCTTGATCATCCGCAGCGGGTGCAGCAGCCGTCCCAGGTCCTCCAGGGCCAGGGGGCCTTGCCCCTTGCGGGCGGACTGGGCCAGGAACTGCTGCCAGAGCCCGAAGATCTTCTGATTGAAGTCGGTATCACGGCCGGGGCGGAAGTGGATGCGATCGCTGCCGCGCAGGTAATTCGCCAGATGCTGATCCAGTTCCCCAATCGGGTAAGCCGCATCAGCCCCGTAGCGCTCCACGGCCCCCTCGACCCCGACCCGGTAACCGGTCCAGATTTCCTGGGCGAGATTCTTCGGCTGCACGAACAGCACGAACCGGTGCTCCGGATGGTTGGGCAGCAGCAGCGCCACCGCCTCCGGCTCATCGAAACCGGTGAGGTAGAAGAAATCGCTGTCCTGACGGTAGTTGTGTTCCACGTCGGCGTGCATGACCGCGTGGGGCGCACTGCGCAGCACCGCCACGCCATCCCCCAGCTTGGCCATCAGGCGTTCCCGCCGCTGTGCGAACTCCGTCATCACTCGTCCCGCAGAATCTCTCTGTCAGCTTAGGACAATGGCCCCCGGCAGCAGGGAGAATAGAGAAGCCGATAATCATTCTCACTCAATGAACCGGAGGCTCCCCGCACTGCTGCTGCCCTTGCTGCTGACGCTGGGCCAGGGCTGTCGCTCCTCGCCACCTGCCGCCCCGGACACCCGGCCCGAGGTGGTGGCAACCACCAGCCTGCTCTGCGATCTGGTGCGCCAGCTGGCGGGGCAGGCCGTGCGGCTCACCTGCCTGATGCAGCCGGAACAGGACCCCCACACCTACGTCCCCACCCCGGCGGACCGGGAGGCGATCGCCCGGGCCCGTCTGGTGCTCTACGGCGGCTACGGCTTCGATGCCACCGCCGCTGCTCCGGCCCTGCGCTCGGGTACCGGTTTTGCGGTCTACGAGCGGGCCGTGCCCCAGCCTCTGCACAGTGGTCACGGGCACGGGGAGCCCGGTCACACCGATGCCGGGGATGACACAGGAACTGCAGACCCCCACGTCTGGCACAATGCCCGCCACGGCCAGGCCCTGGTACGGGTGATCAGCCAGCAGTTGCAGACGCTGTTACCGGCTCGGAAGGTGGAGATCAGCCAGCGGGCGATCGCCCTGGAGCAGGAACTGGGGCGCCTGGATGGCTGGATTCGGCAGCAGATTGCCACCATTCCCGCCCGCCACCGGCAGCTGGTCAGCACCCACGACGCCCTCACCTACTACGGCCAGGCCTACGGGCTGACGATCACCGGCACCCTCCAGGGACTCAGTAGTCAGCAGCAGCCGACCCCGACCCGGCTGGCGGAACTGGTGGCCCAGATCCGTCGCGCCGGGGTGCCGACGGTGTTCGTGGAAAGCACCACCAACCCGCGCCTGATCACGGCGATCGCCCGCGAGGCCAGGGTGCAGGTCAGCCAGCAGCCCCTCTGGGTGGAAGGCCCCAGCCGCCCCGACGGACCGGCTCCCAGCTACCAGCAGATGCTGATCGAGAACACCTGCACCATCGTCGACGGCCTGGGCGGTCGCTGCCAGCACCCCACCCCCTGAAGCACAGCGGGGTGGCAGCCCCAAGGACCACCACCCCGCCGATCTGCCTTGCAGCGATGACTACATCGTCAGGGACTGGGGATTGTTCTCGATCAGGTCCGCCAGGTCCTTGAGGAAGGCAGCCGCGTGGGAGCCGTAGATGCTGCGGTGATCGCAGGTGAGGTTCACCTGCATCTGACGCTTCACCCCGATCAGGCCATCGGCGGTGGCAACCACCGTCGGGCGGGAGGCACCCACGGCCAGGATGGCGCCGGTGCCGGGGGGCAGGATCGCATCGAAGCGATCGACCCCGAACATACCCAGGTTGGAGAGGGTGAAGGTACCGGTGCTGTATTCCTCGGGCTTCAGCTGCTTGGTGCGGGCCCGGGCCACCAGATCGGCCCAGGTGCGGCTGAGGCTGTAGAGGTCCGCCTGGTCGGCGTTGGGCAGCACCGGAGTCAGCAGACCGCCGTCATCCATGGCCACGGCCACGGCGACGTTGATGTTCTGTTGGTACTGGATGCCCGCCTCGGTGAACTTGGCGTTGACCAGTGGGTGCTTGGCCAGGGTGACACCCACAGCCTTGGCCAGCAGGCCGGTCATGGTCACACCCTTGGACTTCAGCTGCTTGTAGAGCTTGTCGAGGGCGTCGGTGGTGATCGTGTAGCCGACCCGGAACACCGGCACGTCCAGGCTGGCGTTCATGTTGCGAACGACCGCCTGCTGCAGGGTGTTGAGGGGCACCAGCTGACCGGGCTGGGGCACGGCCGCCGCCAGGACCGCACCGCTGGGAGCAGCAGCTGCCACCGGCGCCGGGGCAGCAACCGGGGCCGGAGCCGCTGCAGGGGCACTGGGGGCCTTGCCTGCCGCCTTCTCGACGTCGGCGGCAGTCACCCGACCGTGGGGGCCGGTACCGGCGATCGCCGCCACATCCAGGCCGAGGCTCTTGGCCAGCTTGCGGGCCCGGGGGGAGGCGACGGGACGACCGGCCGGGGCTGCCGGAGCAGCAGCGGGAGCAGGCGCAGCCGCCCCCG
>CAWUMD010000054.1:0-11976 GCA_963923365.1 uncultured bacterium | reverse complement strand
GTCTGGTGCAGACCCGCCACCAGGAAAGCGGTGGCGGCGGCAGCCGCGATCGCCCCCAGGGGGCGCCAGGGCAAACGGGGGGTCATGCCGCCGGTTCCTCGACTGTGGGGGCAAAGTGGCGGCAGCCGTGGCAGGGGCCTTCGGGATTGACGGCGCAGCGCAGCAGCTCCGAACGGGCGTTGAAGCGACAGCGGATGTCGCCGATCACCCAGCGATCGCCCAGTAGGGACTGCTCGGCGGGATGCTCACTCGGTTTGACCAGCAGCAGGATGCGGTGCAGGCGGTAGCGCCCGGCCCGGAACTGGTAGCGGTGGCGGCGTTCGAGAATCGCGTAGGTCTGACCCTCGACATCGATGAACGAGCCCGGTTGGGGGGTGCCCTCCAGCCAGGCGCGGGTAATCAGGCGCTGGGTGCGGGCATCCAGCAGTTCGGTGGGCAGGCCCTGGGGGCTGGGAGTGGGCTCCATCCTCGGGATGACTGGGTTAGGGGGTCAGGGATTCCTGGGGCTGGGCGGTCTCCTCCTCAACCACGGCGACCGTGTCATCCTCCTCCCGTTTGGAGAAGCCCCAGAAGAAGAGGACGGCGATCAGACTGATCATCACCCACTCGGGTGGGTTGAGAGCGGGGTCGATCACCCGCAGCAGCAGCTTCAGCCCGACCAGGGCGACGGCCAGGTAGCCAGCGGTCTCGAGGTGGGTGAAGATCTGCAGCCAGCGGATGAACAGCCCGGCCATGAACCGTAGGGCGATGACGCCGATGGCACCACCGGTGAGCACCAGCCAGGTCTCCTGGGAGACGGCGATCGCCGTGGTCACACTGTCGAGGGAGAAGGCCAGGTCCGTCAGGGCCAGGGTGGGGATCGCCGACCAGAGGTGGGTGAAGCGGTGATGGCTGCCCTCGCCCTCGGCGTCGCCGTTGCCGGGGCGGAAGTAGTTGAAGACCAGCCAGAGCAGGTAGGCAGCCCCCGCCAGCTCGGCCCAGCGGTACTGGGTCACCCAGGTGGCCGTGAGAATCAGGCCGACCCGCAGGATGAAGGCGGCCACCAACCCCAGGTTGAGGGCGGTCTGCTGATCCTTGGGATCCTCCAGGCCGCGGGAGATGGCGGCCAGGGCGATCGCATTGTCTGCCGAGAGCACCACTTCCAGGGCTACCAGCACCGGCAGCAGCAGCAGGGATTGCAGATCGGTGTCGGGGGTGAGCAGCTCGTGCAGCATTCAGGGGCAGATAAAGGGGCGTGTCGCGGGAGGGTGGAACGATCCCGAGGCAGGCCCCCATTCTAGCGTCGGGGTTGTACGGCTTCCGGACGACGGCGGTGCTGCAGCAGATGCCAGACCGCCGGGATGACTGAGGCCATGACGATGACGAAGACGATGGCCAGAATCCAGGCTTCGAACTGGGCGGGGGGAATCAGACCACCGAGGAAGAAGCCCAGCAGCACCAGCCCGATCGCCCAGAGCATGGCCCCGACAAAGTTGTAGACCAGGAAGTTCCGGTAGGGCATCCGCGCAATCCCGGCGAAGATCGGCGCGAAGGTACGTACGACCGCCACGAAGCGGGCCAGAATCAGCGACTTGCTGCCGTGCTCGGCGAAGAACGTCTCGGTGCGCTCCAGGTATTCGTGTCGGAAGAAGCGGCTGTCGCGCCGTTCGAACAGGCGACGGCCCCAGCGGTGGCCGGTATGGTAGCCGACGTTATCTCCCAGGACGGCGGCGATGCCGCACCCCACCAGCATCAGCCATAGATTGAGGTAGTTCTGGGACGACAGAATTCCGACGGTAATCAGCAGGCTGTCGCCGGGCAGAAAGAAGCCGATCATCAGGCCGGATTCGGCGAAGATCATCCCCCACACTGCCGGATAGGCCAGCCAGCCGAGGTGGGTGAGTGTGTCGCGCAGGAAGTCGGAGGAACTCATGGGGAATGTCGTCGGGCCGAGTCTTCAAGGGTAAGTGCTGAGGGGGCCGGGCGCTGAGTTCGGGCGGACTTTCGCAGGTCCGAGTGCCATAATCTCGGTGGACTACCGGTTTCAGATGGTGTGCGGGTCATGCGGAAAATTGTTCTGACGATAGCGGCCCTGTCGGCGGTACTGACGCCCTCGCTGGCCGGTGCCCAGATTACCCGGAATGAGCTGACCGAAACCTTCCGGCAGACCGAAGGGGTACGCCAGAGCATCTTCAACCGGTCCGCCGTCAACCAGATCCAGCCGCAGCTGTTCAAGATTGCTGCGCCCCGGGAGTTCATCCAGCAGCTGCCCCGTAACTGGCAGGGCAGTTTCTCCTATGAGGATTCCTCCAAGACCCGCTACCCGCTGAAACTGACGATCACCAGCTATTCCATCCGCGAGAAGATCCTTTCCTTCCGGGCAGACCTGGACTACGGTCAGGGCACAACCCGCCTGAATGGCTTCATCGATGCCCAGAGCGGCCAGGTGGAGATGTTCGATGAGGACATCGAACTGGGCGTGAGCAAGCGTCTGGGGGGCGTCAGTGGCAAGTTCGTCGGGTTCATCTCCAGTGCCTTCGAGCGGGATCCGGCCCTGGTCAGTCCCCAGGCCGATGCCTCCTCGTCGGACTTCTACTGGTTCCCTAATCAGATCAGTCAGCCCTCGGGGGTGATGACCCTCAAGCCCGTTGAGGCGGTGGGGACGTCCAAGGCTCAACCGGCCCGCAATGCGGTGCCTAACCGGTCTTTGACTCGCTGACCCGGGTACAGCTGACCCAGGCGCCCGACGCATCGAAGTTCCGGCTCAGTCGCAGTCTCCGATTGGCCCCGACCCGCCAGCCCATCTCCAGACGGAAGGGCTGGCGGGTTGTCAGCATCTGGGGGGCGAGGCAACTGGCCCCATCGCCGAGCAGCAGCAGTTGGGCGTTCTGGGGGCTGGCGATGTAACGCAGGCGATCGCCCTCGATGTCGGCCTCGAACGTCAGGTTCCGACCCGCGGTTTCCAGCGTCTGGATCAGGCGATCGCCCTGACGCCGGATCTCCAGGCGGTGCTCGACGATCTCCGGGGAGCGCAGGTCCGGCCAGCGGGTTTCGGACGTGCCCTCCCAGACCCCCAGCAGGTCGTCCAGAGTCAGCTTCGGGGCAGCCGGGGCACTGCCTGCCAGACCCTCGCGGATCAGGGTCAGCCCCTGGAACTGGCTATCGCGGTAGCTGTGGATGAGGCGGAGGCGGCGATCGCCCCAGCGCAGACCCATCTCGCCACCGAAGTCCCCGAAGGGGCCGAACTGGGTGGAGCCGAAGGAAAAGGCACCGTCGTCGAACAGCAGCATGTCCCGGCCGAGGCTGCGGAACTGACGGTCGAAGGGCTCCCGGCTGCCGTCGTGGTAGGTGACGGTGATCCGCACGGCCTCGGGATCGCTGTTCGGGTGGCGCAGATGGACGGTGGTCGGTACCTCACCCAGCAGTTGGCCCTCGGCATCCAGAGGGGTGAAGCTACCCTCCCAGCAGCCCAGGTTCTCCAGCAGGCAGTCCCACTGCGGCTTCATCCGGCACCTCCTGGCCCAGCCAGGTTCCGGAAGCGGGTGTACTGGGGCTCGAACAGCAGCTTGACCGTGCCCACCGGGCCGTTACGGTGCTTGGTGACGATCACCTCGGTGATGCCCCGGTCCGGCGTTTCCGGGTTGTAGTACTCATCCCGGTAGATCATCATGATCAGGTCGGCGTCCTGCTCGATGCTGTTGTGGACGAAGATGTCGTTGGCCAGGAAGTTGTGGGGCCCAGGCACCGTCAGGTCGAAGACCTCCTCAATGCCATCGGGTTCGATTGCCACGACGAGGTCCCAGTAGATATCGCTGGTGGCCAAGTGTTCCAGCACCGGTGAGGCCAGAGTGCTGGCGACGCGTTGGGTCCGTTCCCGGCTCAGGTTCTGGCGGTAGAGCTGATGACCGCAGTACTGCTGGCCCAGACTTCGCTGAAACTCCCGATGGGTCAGCCCTCGCTCTCCCAGCGTGGGTAGCGCGTGCAGGCTCCAGAGTTCGGCAGGCACGACATCCCGGTTGGTATTGCTGATCCGTTCGCTCAGGGATTCCCGAATCTGCGAGGCCGCCTGCTGTTTGCGGGACCCCAGGGTACCCACCTGCTCCAGGAACTTCAGAATGTCCGTTTTGCCGGAGATGATGACGTGGTGCTGGGGGCGGCCCTTGCTGCCCTGGTCGACCAACCGGAAAGTACTGGCGATCCCCAGGCGCATCAGCAGGGACTGTACCTGTCTGGCCAGACACTCACTGCTGGAGGCGTAGTAGGCAATCGGACGGGGGCTCTGACCGCCAACCAGCTTGATGCACCCATCCGTGCTCCAGAGATGTCGCAGGAATCGGGCAATGGCCGATTGGGGCTGTTCAAAGATGCGCTCGGGCAACCGCTTCTCATGGGATCGGAGGCCCCAGATGCCCAGATCATCCAGCCATTGGGCGATGGGATTGCGGTTGGATCGACTCACAGGCTTAGTGGCACTGAGGTAGACCTGATACCAGCGGCGTTCAGCCTGAATCCGAGGGGCGATGCGATCGCCGAAGGTCTCCTCAGCCAGCTGCTTCACCAGTTCTGCGAGGTCCGGTTCACAGGTGGTGTACTGGATGGCATGCCGTGGCAGCGTGCAGCCATCCCCGATCAGGTGGCCTAGCAGGCCCAGTTCCGCATCCGAGAGCGTCTGTCCCGGATCGGATTCCGGGAGCTGGCGAGGCAGGGCGATGTAGCTGGTGTTCACCTCCAGCTCGTCCAGCCGTTTCCATCCGCCCAGGGTGAAGAAGGGGTGGTTGGCGGTGGCACGGATGGTGCGCCCGGAGGCTGTGCGCAGCCGGAAGACCGGTTTGTTGCCGGTTGAGAAGGCACAGCTGACGGTTGCGGCTTCAATCCGATAGGTGTCGGTGTTGAGAGCCCAGACCCTGAAATCCTGCTGCCCGATCAGGTTCCGCAGGGGCACGGACGCCCCGGTGTCCGCGAGGGTGATCCGGGTCTCTCCGGTCAGACAACCCGACTCCCGCAGGTCCGACATCATCGGGCGTTTGTTGGTGCGCGATTCGACGCCCCGGCTGAGCTGGGAGAGGGCGATCACGGGGACGTTCACCTCCCGGGCCAGAGCCTTGAGACCGCGGGTGATCCGCGATAGTTCCTGCACCCGGTTGTCGGTGTTGCCCCCTTCCATCAGCTGCAGGTAGTCGATCAGAATCAGCCCCAGCTTGCCGCCGCTTTCGGCCATCAGCCGTCGGGTCTTGGAGCGCATCTCGCTGATGCCCAGCCCCGGCGTGTCATCGATGAAGATCGGCAGCTGTCCGAGGGAGCCGATGCCCTTGGTCAGCACCTCCCACTCATGGTCGGCAATCCGTCCGGCCCGCAGGCGGCCGCTCTCGATGCCCACCTCCATCGACAGCAGCCGGTAGACCAGCTGCTCCTTGGACATTTCCAGACTGAAGACGCAGACCGGCAGCTTGTGCAGGATGGCGATGTTGCGGGCGAAGTTCAGCACGATCGCTGTGTTGTGCACACAGATATCGTTGGCCACGAAGTTGTGGGTGTCCGGGATGGTCAGGTCGTAGACTTGGCGCAGACCCAGGGGTTCGATGGCGACGATTTCATCCCAGTAGAGGTCGCTGTCGGCCAACTGCTGCAGAGATTCGCTACCGGTGGCGATCGCCAGCTGCGCCAGTCGCTCCCGACTCAGGCCCCGCTGGTGGACGTGCAGGTTGCTGACCTCCCGTAGTCCGGCAGCCCGGACCAGCTCGGCCCAGGTGCGATCGCCCTTGGCCTGCTCTAGGTCTGCCCAGACGGCAGCGGGAATGTTATCACGGTTGAATTGACGGCGGCGGCTGGGCAGTAAGGCGGCGATGCGGGCCAGGGCGGCTTCCTTGCCGTAGATGCCGATCTCGCTCAGGAACTGTTCCAGGGAATCCCGGTCGGTGATCGTCAGCTGCCAGGCAACTCGATGCCCGTCCCGGTAGCGCACCGCCTTCTCGCGGATGGCCGCGATGATTCCGAAGCGCAGCAGCAGGTGCTGCAGTTGGCGAATCAGCGTCTCGCTGGCACTGGCGAACCCGACCTGGGCCTGGCCGCTGCGGTAGAGGCTGGCCCAGCCATCGGTGGCGAACAGACGGTTGAGGAACAGACTCAGCTGCGGGCGGGGCAGCTGAAACACAAGATCGGGGATCTGCTTGCGGTGGGCATCGGCGCCCCAGCAGCCCAGCTGCTCCAGCCACTGCACCAGGGGGTTGGGGGTACGGCCTGCCAGCACCTCAATCCCTTCGGGACAGAGCGTCGCGCCGGGAACCTGCCAATGGTCGCAGAGCTGCCGGAACTGCTCTGGGGCAGGACAGCCGTTGCCCTTGAGCCAGAGACAGATCAGGGCGGGCGAGACGCCCAGCGTCTGGGCCAACTGGCGCTGGGTTTCGCTCCGACGGGTCAGTTCGGCGGCCAGTCGTTGGGCCAGGGCCTGCCGCCCTGCCGCCACCTGCTGGGGGCAGCGCCGCACCCGGACAGTGGGCGCGCGGTGCTGATCCTCGGACTGACGCACTGTCAGACCGGGCCAGGCGGTGATCGCCTCGGCGAACTCCTGCTGCAGGCGTGGGTTCCGGTTGGTGAAGCGCGGCACCCCGGCAGTAATGCTGCCATCGCCCAGAAGGTAGGCCAGCAGCTTCAGGCGGTGTTCCGGCTGGGAAATGCGGCCCTCTACCGGTAGGTGACGGGGGACGGCGATGCGATCGCCCACCTTCAACTGGGCCAGTGGCGTCCAGCCATCCAGGCGCAGGAACGGGTGGGTGCGGGTGGTCTCCACCTTCCGCCCCAGCCGGGTCCGGACTCGGAACACCGGTTTGAACCCGTCGTCCACAAAGCAGCTCGGCTGCGCCCAGTGAAACTTCCGATCGGCGCCCAGCGTCAGCAGGTCTGCCTGACCCTGGGCGCAGAGGTCGCGAATCGTCGTGACGCGCCCGTCCGCCAGCAGAATCTCGCTGTCCTCGGCCAGGCACTTCCCCATCGACGGACGCCCGGCGACGATGATCAGGTCCGAGCGCTGGAAGCCCTGGGTCATGGCGTCCAGATCGTAGTAGTTGCAGGGGATGCCCGAGAGGGCAGTGCCCATGGCCCGGCTTTCGATTTCGGCGAAGGTACTCGTGAGAATCTCGGCGGTGCCCACCAGACTGCTGCTGGGTCGGTCCTGGGTAATTGAGAAGACCTTCTGCTCCGCCTGATCGAGCACCTGCTCCAGGGGCTGCTTGGTGTCGAAGCCCATGCCGATCACCTCGTTGCCCGCCTTAATCAGCTGGCGCCGCAGGTGCTTGTCCATGACGATCAGGGCGTACTGATCGACGTTGGCGGTGGTGATCACCCGATCCACCAGCTGGGCCAGCCGCGACTGGCCGCCGATGCCATCCAGCTTGCCCTGGTCCTGAAGCCAGGCCGTGAGGCTGGTCAGATCCGTGGGCCGGCCGCTGCGGTGCAGCTCCAGGCAGGCCTTGTAGATGTCGCGGTGGGCACCGATGTAGAAGGCTTCCGGAACCAGGGTGTCGGCGACGCGGGTGACGGCGTCGGGGTCGAGCAGCAGAGCTCCGAGGATCGCTTCCTCGGCTTCCAGGCTCTGGGGCGGGACCCGCTGTTCGGGCAACGGCTCGAAGCTGGGTTCCTGAACCATCCCTGCTGACCACTCCTAGACACAAAGAAGCGCAGCGATCTTAGCGGACCGCTGCGCTGTTGGCGTGACCGCCGATTACTGGGCGACGACGTCGATGGTGAGTTCGGCGACGACTTCGGGGTGCAGCTTCACCTGGACGCTGTAGGTGCCCAGCTGGTGCACTTCGGGCAGGGTGATGGAGCGACGGTCCAGTTCTTGGCCGGTCTTGGCCTGGATGGCGTCGGCCACGTCACCGTTGGTGACGGTCCCGAAGATCGCCTCTTCCTCACCGACCTGCTTGGCGATGGAGAGGGTGCCCAGAGCTTCCAAGGCGGCCTTGCGGGCTTCGGCCTCGGCCTTGAGAGCGGCCAGACGGGCTTCTTCCTTGGCGCGGCGGAACTCGGCCACCTTCAGGACGGCGGGAGTCACCGGCTGAGCCAGGTCGCGGGGGAAGAGGAAGTTGCGAGCGTAGCCGGGGGCCACTTCGACGACCTCGCCGACGATACCCAGCTTGCTGACGGTCTGGTTGAGTACGACTGAAATTCGTTTAGCCATGGCTTAAGTGTGCCGTCCCGTGGCCGGCCCTTGCAGGAAATCGTTTTCTGACAAACTCCTATAGTATCCCAGGCCTCGCCCCCAGCAATAGTCGGAGTCCCCTTTCTTGCCCGATTTCCGCCTACGCGCCGCCACTACTGCCGATCTGCCGGTGCTCACCCACCTGCTCACCCAGGTCTTCCACTGCCATCTGGGGGAGCAGAGTCTGGCCTACTGGTTCCTGCGGATCACGGTGCAGGAGGACCTGCGGGTGAAGCTGCGTGCCGCCGCTGCTGCTGAGCAGTGCTGGGTGGCGATCGCCCCCGCTGTTCCTGAGGAACGCCCCATCGGCTACGTGGAGCTGGAGCGGCGTCGAACCCTGCCCTGGCAGGCGCCGGTGCCCTACCTCTCGAATCTGGCGATCGCCCCGGAGTGGCGGCGTCAGGGTATTGCCACGGCCCTGCTGGGGCAGTGCGAACAGGTGGCCCGGGGCTGGGGCTGCGATCGCCTGCAGCTGCATGTACTCGAGAGCAATCTGCGGGCGCGGGGGTTGTACGCCAGGTTGGCCTTCACCCAGCAGCGGATCGACTACAGCTGGGACCACTGGCTGCTGGGGGCCTCGCCCCGGCTGCTGCTGGAGAAGCGCCTCTAACGGGGTTGGGCGATCGCCGGTCGCTACCGGTAAGGTAGCTCTAGCCCCGCTGCGGACCCGCCGGGCTGATTCGCTGTCTCCCCTCTGCGTGACCCGATGTTCAACCTGATTGTGCTGCTGCTGATCCTGGCGGCGATCGCCGTCGCCTATGCCCTCTACCGTCAGGTCAGCCGTCGTTCCGACAAGCAGTTCCAGCGCCCGGACCCGGCACCGGTGGCCCCCGTCATCCCGACTGTGCCTTCCAGTCCAGCTCTGGCTGTCGAGGATGTCTTCGCGCCCGTGACTGCTGCTTCCACTGAGGCCCCTGCTGTGACGCTCACGGCGGATGCCGAAGCCGCCGAGGCGGTCGCTCGCTTCGAGGCCGAGACCCTGCGTGGTCTGGCGACCCTGGCCCAGCTTGAATATCAGGGGCTGAAGAACACCGCCGCCCGGGCCGGGATCGACTTCACGCTCTTCTTCCACGAGCAGCTGCAGCAGCGCAACAGCAAGCCCTACTACGACTGGATTCTCGACCTTCACCAGACCCTGCGCCAGCGGATTGCGGGCTGAACCGATGGCGATGATCACGGCGGAGCATCTGCGCAAGGTCTACCCGGTGGCGATCCGCGATCCGGGGCTGGCCGGAACGGTGCGGCACTTCTTCCAGCGCCGCTACCGCCAGGTGGTGGCCGTCGATGATGTCAGCTTCTCCATCGAACCCGGTGAGGTGGTTGGTTTCCTGGGGGCGAACGGGGCGGGCAAGACCACGACCCTGAAGATGCTCACCGGCCTGATCCACCCCAGCAGCGGTGTGGCCCGGGTGGCCGGGTTCGAACCCTTTCGGCGCGAGAGCCGATTCCTGCGCCAGATCAGCCTGGTGATGGGACAGAAGCAACAGCTGATCTGGGACCTGCCCGCCCTCGACTCGCTGAAGATCAACGGCGCCATCTACGGCCTCAGCGACGCGGCTCTGCGCCGTCGGGTCGGGGAACTGGCCGAACTACTCGGCCTGCAGGACCAGCTCACCCAGCCGGTGCGCAAGCTCTCCCTCGGGGAGCGGATGAAGGCGGAACTGCTGGCGGCGCTGCTCCACGATCCCCAGGTACTGTTCCTGGATGAGCCTACCCTGGGGCTCGACGTCAACGCCCAGGCCGCGGTGCGGCAGTTCCTGGCCGACTACAATCGCCAGTCCGGCGCGACGGTGCTGCTGACCTCCCACTACATGGCCGACATCACTCAGCTCTGCCCGCGGGTGATCGTCATCCACCAGGGGCGGCTGATCTACGACGGAGCCCTGGAGGGCCTGCGCAGTCGCTTTGCCCCCTACCGGGAAATTCAGCTCGATCTGGAACGGGCGGTGGAGGTAGCCGATCTGAGCCGCTTCGGTGAGGTGGAGGCCTGTGAGGGCCGCAGCGCCCGCCTGCTGGTCGACCGGCAGACCCTGACCGATACCGTCGCCCAGCTGCTGGCCCAGCTGCCGGTGGTGGATCTGCGGGTCGAAGAACCGGCGATCGAGGACATCATCGGCAAGGTGTTCGCCGCCGGAGGCCCGGCGTGAACCGTTCCCTGCGCACTGCCGTTACCCTGCTCAAGGTCTACTACGACTACATGGTCGAGTACCGGGCCGAGCTGATTCTCTGGGTGCTCTCGGGGTCGCTGCCGCTGATTCTGATGGGGGTCTGGGCCGAAGCCGGTCAGAGCGGTCAGTTCGGCCTCAGCCCGCTGCAGTTCATCCGCTACTTTCTGGCGGTGTTCCTCACCCGCCAGCTGACGGTGGTCTGGGTGATCTACGAGTTCGAGAAGGAAGTGCTCAAAGGCCAGCTCTCTTTTCGATTGCTGCAACCCCTCGACCCCGGCTGGCACCACTTCGCCAGTCACCTGTCCGAGCGACTGGCGCGGTTACCCTTCGCCTTCGCGCTGGTTGGGGCCTTCTTCCTGATCTATCCCCAGGCTTTCTGGCTGCCGTCGCCCATCCAGCTGCTGCTGTTCGCCGTGGCGATCGCCGCCGCCTTCTGCCTGCGCTTCCTGATCCAGTACACCTTCTCCATGCTGGCCTTCTGGATGGAGCGGGCCAGCGCGATCGAGCAGTTCTGGTTTCTCTTCTACCTGTTCCTGTCGGGCATGGTGGCGCCCCTGGAACTGTTCCCGCCCCTGCTGCGCCAGATCACCCTCTGGACTCCTTTCCCCTACCTCGTCTGGTTCCCCTCGGCGGTCCTGCTGGGTCTGCCGGTGAATGTGCTCCAGGGGTTCGGCATGATCGTTCTCTGGACCGGGATCTTCTGGGTTCTCAACCGCTGGCTCTGGCGCCGGGGCTTGCGTCATTATTCGGGCATGGGCGCCTGACACGGTTGCTAGGATGCAGATCTTGCCCTGACAGCGCCGCCGGATGAGCTACCTCGACACCACCGCCGATCTCTACCGGGAGGCGGCGATCGCCCCCCAGGCCAACCTCTGCTGCGTCTCCAGTCCGCCGCTGCAACTGCCAGGGCTGGTGGTGCCGCCGATCATGCACGAGATGAACTATGGCTGCGGTTCCACGGTTCATCCCCAGGAACTGGGCGGCAGCCCGACGGTGCTCTACCTGGGGGTGGGTGGCGGCCTCGAAGCCCTGCAGTTTGCCTACTTCAGCCGTCGCCCCGGCGGTGTGATCGCCGTCGATCCTGTGGCCGAGATGCGCGAGGTGGCAGCCCGTAATCTGGCCCTGGCGGCCGGGAGCAACGACTGGTTCGCCCCGACCTTCGTCGAGATCCGTGACGGTGATGCCTTTGCTCTGCCGGTGCCCGACGCCTCGGTGGACGTGATCGCCCAGAACTGCCTGTTCAACATCTTCGAACTGCCGGATCTCGACCGGGCCCTGGCGGAGGCGCGACGGGTGCTCAAACCCGGCGGTCGGCTGATCATGAGCGACCCGATCGCCCCCCACGAGATCCCGGCGCACCTGCGGGCGGATGAGCGGCTGCGGGCCATGTGTCTCTCCGGTTCCCTCACCTACGAGCAGTACATCCAGCGGATCATCCGGGCCGGGTTCGGTCAGATCGAGGTGCGGGCCCGCCGTCCCTACCGGCTGCTGGATGCCCCCAGCTATGGCCTCGACGAGGACCTGCTGCTGGAAAGTCTCGACACGGTCTGCTTCAATCTGCCGATTCCCGAGGACGGGGCCTGCGCTGTCTCTTATACACATCTCCGAGCCCACGAGACCAGAGAGGATCTC
>CAWUMD010000053.1:0-11986 GCA_963923365.1 uncultured bacterium | reverse complement strand
GAGACAGGTATGAACCGGGGCGGGTTCGCAGCGATCGCTTCGGGGTCGGGTTCCTGCGTCTGCACCGGCCCCTGCGGGAGAACATGGTGGTCACCATCGAACCGGGCTTCTATCGCATCCCCGCCCTGCTCACAGATCCCCAGCGACGGGAACCGATCCACGACTATGTCGACTGGGAACGACTGGAGTCCTTCGCCTCGGTGCGGGGCATCCGCATCGAGGACGACGTGCGGGTGACCGCCACCGGGGCCGAGGTGCTCAGTGCCGATCTGCCCCGCTCCGCCGCGGCGATGGAGGCGCTGCGGCAGGGCTGAGGGCATGCTCCAGCCATGGATGACCTGCGCCGCACCCTGCAGCAGTACTGGGGCTACGACGACTTCCGGCCCGGCCAGCGGGCCCTGGTGGAAGCAGTCTGCTCCGGCCGCGATGGGCTGCTGATTCTGCCCACCGGCGGCGGCAAGTCACTCTGCTTCCAGATTCCAGCCCTGCTGCAGCCGGGGCTGACCCTGGTGATTTCGCCACTGCTGGCCCTGATCGAGGATCAGGTCGCGGACCTGCAGTCCCGGGGCATCGCCGCCGAACGCCTACACAGCCAGCAGGAACGGGGCGATCGCCAGCGCATCCTGGCCCGTCTCGATTGTTACCGCCTGCTCTACTGCGCCCCGGAGACCCTGCTCAGTCCCCCGGTCTGGAGTCGACTGTGCCAACCCACCCAGCACCTGACACGACTGGTGCTCGATGAAGCCCATTGCCTGGTGCAATGGGGCGAGGCCTTCCGCCCCGCCTACGGTCGTCTGGGTGCTGCCCGTCGCACCCTGGAGCGGTATCACCGACACCCACTGCCGCTGGTGGCCTTCACCGCCACCGCCGATCCCCTCAGCCAGGCCTGGCTGATCCACAGTCTCGGGCTGCGACAACCCGATCGGGCCTGCCACAGCGTCTACCGGCCCAACCTGCAGCTATCGGTGCAGCGCATCTGGACTCCACGCCAGCGGCGGCACGCCATTACGGACTTTCTGGCCAGCCCCCACGGTCAGGGCAGCGGCCTCGTCTACGGTCGCAGCCGCAGCGACTGTGAGGGGCTCGCCGGACAGCTGCGGAATCGGGGAGAGTCCTGTGCCGCCTACCATGCCGGTCTGACCACCGTCGAGCGGCGACGGATCGAGCGGGACTGGCTGACCGGGCAGCTGCGCTTCACCGTCTGCACCAACGCCTTCGGGATGGGCGTCAACAAACCGGACGTGCGCTGGGTGCTCCACTTCCAGCCGCCGCTGCTGCTGAATGAATACCTGCAGGAAATCGGCCGGGCCGGTCGGGATGGCCAGCGGGCGATCGCCCATCTGCTGGTGGGGCACCCCATCTGGGAGCCCAGCGACCATCAGCGCTGGCAGGCCTTTGAGGCCCAGTCCCGGCAGGGTCTGCAGGAGGCTGCTCGACAGGCCCGGTCACTGCCGAGCCAGGGGGATCTGCGGCAACTGACCCAGGACGGGATTGACGCCGCCCTGGCCCTCCTCCAGAGCCAGGGACGCCTGACCTGGCAGGATCCCTTCCACTTCCGGCTCGGGACCAGCCCGAGCCCACCCCCACCAATTCCCACCGACAGTCGGGTGCTGCAGCGATTCCTGTTCAGCCCGGACTGCCGCTGGCGATCGCTGCGGCAGGCCTTCGGCGAGACCCCAGTGGCCACCTGGCATTGCGGCCACTGCGACAGCCGAGCGTGCAGAGCCGACGTCCGTTGCTAGAGTTACAGAAACTTCTGCCTCTGGCGGTCGTAAATTAAGCCCAACCCATCCCGCTGGTGCCATGATTCAGACCCCGACCGTGACGGCTGACCAGGTTGCGCAACTGGCGACCACCCTGCACCCGGACCCCTCCGCGATTCTGGGCCCCCACCCGCATCCGGGTCCCGACGGTCAGCCCGGCTGGATCGTGCGCAGCTACCTGCCCCGTGCCACCGCAGTCACGCTCCTGCGGCCGGAGCAGCGCCAGGAACTGGCGATGAACACCCACCATGACCCTCACTATTTCGAGGCCTGGATCGACGGCGAAGAACTCGGAATCTACCAGCTGCGCATCCAGGAAGGGGAACACGAGCGGGTGATCTACGACCCCTACGCCTTCCGCTCCCCGCGGATCACTGACTTTGACCTGCACCTCTTTGCCGAGGGCAACCACCACCGCATCTACGAGAAACTCGGCGCCCACCCCTGCTCGTTCGAAGGGGTGACCGGCGTCAACTTCGCCGTCTGGGCTCCCTGTGCCCGCAGTGTCTCGGTCCTGGGCGACTTCAACAGCTGGGATGGACGGGCGCATCAGATGGTCCGCCGCGATGCCGGCGTCTGGGAACTGTTCATCCCCGGGCTGGGGGTGGGCACAGCCTACAAGTACGAGATCAAAAACCAGGACGGTCATCTCTACGAAAAGACCGATCCCTACGGCTTCCAGCAGGAGGTGCGTCCGAAAACGGCCTCCATCGTCGCTGACCTCAATCGCTATCAGTGGAACGACAGCAACTGGCTGGAGCGCCGCCGCCATGCCGAGCCTCTGCATCAGCCGGTCTCCGTCTACGAGGTACATCTGGGCTCCTGGCTGAACGCCAGCGATGCCGAGCCGGGACTGGACCGCAGCGGCCAGCCCCTGCCACCGGTACCGGTGGCGGACCTGAAACCAGGCGCTCGCTACCTCACCTACCGGGAGCTGGCAGACCGACTGATCCCCTACGTGCAGGAGCTGGGCTTCACCCACATCGAGCTGCTGCCGGTGGCAGAACACCCCTTCGATGGCAGCTGGGGCTACCAGGTGACCGGCTACTACGCTCCCACCAGCCGTTTCGGCACCCCCGAAGACTTCATGCACTTCGTCGACTGCTGTCACCAGGCAGGCATCGGCGTCATCCTCGACTGGGTGCCGGGTCACTTCCCCAAGGATGGCCATGGTCTGGCCTTCTTCGACGGCAGCCACCTCTACGAGCACGCCGATCCGCGCCAGGGCGAACACCAGGAATGGGGCACCCTCGTCTTCAACTACGGACGCAATGAGGTCCGCAACTTCCTGGCGGCAAACGCCCTGTTCTGGTTCGACAAGTTCCACATCGACGGCATCCGCGTTGATGCCGTCGCGTCGATGCTCTATCTCGACTACAACCGCGATGACGGCGGCTGGGTCGCCAACGAATACGGCGGTCGCGAGAACCTCGAGGCGGCTAACTTCCTGCGTCAGACCAACCACCTGATCTTCCAGTACTTCCCCGGAGCCCTCTCCATCGCCGAGGAATCCACCGCCTGGCCGATGGTCTCCTGGCCCACCTACCTGGGCGGGCTCGGCTTCAACCTGAAGTGGAACATGGGCTGGATGCACGACATGCTGGATTACTTCCAGATGGATCCGTGGTTCCGCCAGTACCACCAGAACAACGTCACCTTCAGCATCTGGTACGCCTTCAGCGAGAACTTCATGCTCGCCCTCAGTCACGATGAGGTGGTACACGGCAAGAGCAGCCTGCTGGGCAAGATGCCCGGCGACGAGTGGCAGAAATTCGCCAACGTGCGGGCCTTGCTGGCCTACATGTTCCTGCACCCCGGCAAGAAGACCCTGTTCATGGGCATGGAGTTCGGCCAGTGGAGCGAGTGGAACGTCTGGGGGGATCTCGACTGGGATCTGCTCCGGTACCCCTCCCACCAGGGGCTGAAGACCTTCGTCGGCGATCTGAATCGCCTCTACCGGCAGCAACCGGCCCTATTCCGCGAGGACTTCAGCCAGGCTGGCTTCGACTGGATCGACTGCAGCGACACCCGCCACAGCGTGATCGCCTTCCTGCGCCGGGACCCGGAGAGTGGCGAATCCGTGGTGGTGGTCTGCAACTTCACCCCCCAGCCCCACGCCCACTACCGCATCGGGGTCCCCGAGGACGGCTTCTACGCCGAGGTCTTCAACAGCGACGCCCGCCCCTACGGTGGCAGCAACATGGGCAATCTGGGCGGCAAGTGGGCCGAGGAATGGAGCATCCACAATCGCCCCTACTCCCTTGACCTCTGCCTGCCGCCGCTGGCAGTGCTGGTGCTGCAACGGACGGATCAGCAGCGGACATCGGCGGGCTGAGCCCCCCACCCCGAACTGTCTCAGTTTATTAAGCCCGCAGTCACCCGCCAGTAGGGGGCTGCGGGCTCGCCACTTATAATTCTTTTCTTGGGTTTAAGCCTTGGGAGCTTGAACCGTTCGTAGTCTAGGAGCGCCCCATGACCGGTTCCGCTGACCTCCCGCTGCTGCTGCGTGCTGCCCGTGGCGAAGCCGTCGAACGTCCCCCTGTCTGGATGATGCGCCAGGCCGGTCGCTACATGAAGGTCTACCGGGATCTGCGCGACAAGTACCCGTCCTTCCGGGAGCGTTCCGAGAATCCGGAACTGGCGATCGAAATCTCCCTGCAGCCGTTCCGGGCCTTCCAGCCCGATGGTGTGATCCTGTTCTCGGACATCCTCACCCCGCTGCCGGGCATGGGCATTCCCTTCGACATCATCGAAAGCCGGGGGCCCATCCTCGACCCGCCGATCCGTAGCCGCGAACAGATTGAAGCGGTCCATGACCTCGATCCCGAGGCGGCGACCCCGTTCATCCGCACCATCCTCAGCACCCTGCGCCAGGAAGTCGGCAACCAGGCCACCGTCCTCGGATTCGCCGGTGCCCCCTGGACCCTGGCCGCCTACGCAGTCGAGGGCAAGGGCTCCAAGGACTATGCCAACATCAAGCGGCTGGCCTTCACCGAACCGGCCCTGCTGCACCAGCTGCTGGGCAAGCTGGCCGACAACATCGCCACCTACCTCTCTCACCAGATCGACTGCGGCGCCCAGGTGGTGCAGCTGTTCGACTCCTGGGCCGGTCACCTGCATCCGACCGACTACGACGTGTTTGCACTGCCCTACCAGCAGCGCATCTTCCAGCAGGTGAAGGCGAAGCACCCCGACACCCCGACCATCCTCTACATCAGCGGCAGTGCCGGGATTCTGGAGCGCATGGGCCAGTCCGGCTGTGACATCGTCAGTGTCGACTGGACCGTAGACATGGCCGATGCCCTGAAGCGTCTGCCCGCCCATGTCGGCGTTCAGGGTAACGTGGATCCTGGCGTTCTGTTCGGTTCCAAGGACGTGATCACCGATCGCATCCTGGATACAGTTCGTAAAGCGTCCGGTCGCCGCCACATCCTCAACCTGGGCCATGGTATTCTCCCTGGCACGCCGGAAGAGAATGGTGCTCACTTCTTTGCCACCGGCAAACGGGTGAACGAGCTGCTGGCTGCCGTCTAGTCCCCAGGTCACGAGAACGAGATAGTGTCGAAAAAACGGATATTCATCACCGGCGCATCCGGGTGTGTCGGCCACTATCTCGTTGAGACCCTGATCCGCAACACCGAGCACGAACTCTTCCTTCTGGTCCGGGACCCGTCTCGGCTGAAGGTGGACCGCTCGCTGCGACCGGGGGTGCATCTGATTCCCGGCAGTCTGGAGTCGATCGCCCCCCACCGTCGCCTGCTAGCGACCATGGATGTGGCCATTCTCGTGGCCACCGCCTGGGGCGATCCGGCCATCACCCAGCAGGTGAATGTCGACAGCACCCTGGAGATTCTGGATGCCCTCGATCCGGCTCGGCTGGAGCGGGTCTACTATTTCTCCACCGAAAGCGTGCTGGGCTACGATAACCGGCCCCTGCCGGAAGCAGAACTTTACGGCACCGACTACATCCGCACCAAGGCTGAGTGCCTGAAAGCGATCGAGCATCACCCCCTGGCGGATCGGGTGACGGTGCTGTTCCCCACCCTGGTCTTCGGGGGCGAGCCGGGTCGTCCCTACTCCCACCTGTCCGGGGGGCTGAAGGAAGTGGTGAGCTGGCTCTGGCTGATCCGCTTCTTTCAGGCGGATGCCAGCTTCCATTTCGTACATTCCTACGACATCGCCCAGATCGTCCGCTATCTGGTCGACCATCCACCGGAGCAGCCCCAGCTGCAGAAACTGGTCCTGGGCAGCCCGGCGATGACGGTGAACGAGGCGATCGCCCAGGCCTGTCAGTATTTCGGCGTGCGACGCAGCTGGGTGCGGCTGCCCCTGTCCCACCGGTTTGCCGAACTGATGCTGCGGCTGTTCCGCATCGAGGTACAACCCTGGGATCGGCACTGCATCCGCTACCGTCACTTCACCCACCAGGGCACGGTCAGTCCGGCGGATTTCGGCATGGTGCCCTACGCCAACACCCTGGCACAGCTGTTCGAAGTCAGTGGTCAGCCTTCCCGCTCCTGAGCCGAGGCTGAGTGTAAATACTTCTGAAGATATGAGCCCAGCCGGGGATTTTCGGGAAAAGATCGGAACTGCTGCGCGCCAATCCGGCCGCACCAAGAGCGTTTGAGAAGGAGCACCGACTTGACTCATCTGATGCTGCTGGCTTCCATCCCCCAGACCGTTGAATGGAGCCCCAAGATCGCCATCATCATGGTGATCTCCAACGTCGTGGCGATCGCCCTCGGCAAGGCCACGATCAAGATCCAGAATGCCGGTCCGGCCCTGCCCTCCCCTGCACTGTTCGGTGGCTTCGGCCTGCCCGCGGTTCTGGCAACCACCAGCTTCGGTCACATCCTCGGCCTGGGTGTCATCCTTGGCCTGGCCAACCTGGGCAACCTCTAGGTCCCCAAGCCTGCAACAGAAAAGCCCCGGTGAGTTTACCGGGGCTTTTCTGTTGTTCAGAGAGCACTTGATGGCCGCTGGGTGCGGCTATCAAGGGTCTGACTAGAGGCTGATTTCGGAAATGCTGCGGCTGATGAAGTCGAAGGGAGCTTCCACGAAGCTGGCGTCGGCGATCCCTGCGGCTTCGACCTTCTCACGCACGATCGCCTTGACGATCTGAATTCCCCGCACGGTGGGAGCGATGGGTACGCCCAGGGAATTGTAGGTCTCCCGCAGGCCCTGGAGCACGCGTTCCTCCAGAACCTCGTGGTCGGCGGCCACCAGCGCGTAGCTGGCATAGCGCAGGTAGTAGTCCAGATCCCGCAGGCAGGCGGACATGCGGCGGGTGGTGTAGGCATTGCCACCGGGGCGGATCAGCTCAGGGGCTTCGTCGAACAGCCGGGAACCGGCTTCGCGCACAATCTCAGCGGCGCTGGCGTTGATCACCTCGGCGGCCTGGATGCGGGCGCCCGCTTCCGCAAAGTAAGCCTTCAGGCTGTCGATGGCGTTGCGATCCAGGTAACGACCGGTGACGTCGTAACTGCCGATCAGGCTGGTTACCGCATCCCGCATGACAACTTCTCCCAACGAATGCTCGGCGTCGAATCGACCGCAGCAACAGGGCTCGCGGCGATCGCGAAACTAGGTCTGAGCTTACCATGCTCATCTGACGCTATTGAGGCCCAGAGCGGGTTTGAGGCCTGTTCGCGCCGGGGATCGTCACCATTCTTCACAGTTACGGCCGGCCCTGGAGGGAACCGCCCCGGAACCTTTTTCGCTTTAATGAAGAAATGTTGCGTTCACGCTACTGCTCCATGCCTGATCAGCTCACCACCCTGGCCTATCGCACCTTCCAGCAGGGCAAGGGGTTGGCCGGTCTGACCCACAAGAATCTCAGCACGCAACTGATGCGGCTGCTGTCGCCCGGCACGGTGCCGGAAGGTCGGGGGATCGCGCCGGAGCTGATGGCCAAACTGCAGGAGGCCATGGCCCACCTGCAGGAGGAGGACCTGGCGGACGTGGATGCAGGCATCTATCCGGCCAGTCAGCTGTTCGATACCCCCTGGCAGGACATCGCCCGCTTCTATCCCCTGGTCTGGTTCGACATGCCCCGCACCTGGGACCGGGCCCGCAACCGCCGCTACCAGGACTTCGACGCTGCCGTCGAAACCGACGGGCTGCCCAGCTACTACGTCCAGAACTTCCACCACCAGACCGGCGGCTACTTGACCGACGAGTCCGCCAATCTCTACGACCTGCAGGTGGAGATTCTGTTCAACGGCACCGCCGATCCGATGCGGCGGCGGGTGCTCAAGCCAGTGGTGCAGAGCCTGCGTCAGGCCTTCGGCGATCGCCCTGAGCGGGACTGGAAGGTGCTCGACGTCGCCTGCGGCACTGGCCGCACCCTGCGCAACCTGCGGGCCAGCCTGCCCAAGGCAAAGCTGTACGGCACCGACCTTTCCGCCGCCTATCTGCGCAAGGCCAACGAGCTGCTGGCGGAACTACCCGGAGAACTGCCCCAGCTGATCCAGGCCAATGGGGAACGCCTGCCCTACCAGGACGGCATGTTCCAGGCGGTGACGTCCGTCTTCCTCTTCCACGAGCTACCGCCGGAAGCCCGTCAGAATGTGATCAATGAATGTTTCCGGGTGCTGGAGCCGGGAGGAACTCTGGTGATCTGTGATTCGATTCAGCGTCTTGATTCACCGGATTTCGAACAGCTGATGGAGAACTTCCCGGCGATGTTCCACGAGCCGTACTATCGACACTATACCCAGGATGATTTTGGGGCTCGCCTGCAGACTAGCGGGTTCGAACTGCAATCGGTCACCAATTGGTTCATGTCCAAGTACTGGGTTGCCCGCAAACCCCACTAGTGCCCTGACTGCCGGAAACAGGTGGGTGCTGAAAGAGGAAATGCCACCGCAGGAACGATTGCGGGGGAGCTATAGCAGCCTGCTCTGAATCGTGCGGAGGCCAGCCTCCGCAGAGCAGAAAACCTTGGGCTCAAAGATAGGGTAACTTCCAGCCTGGGATCACTCTCTTCAGATTGTTTCCGATCTTGGGATCACAAGCTGAACCTGGGATCGAATATCTGCCACCTGCTATCACCGAAAAACCTCAACATCAGGAGAAGAATCGGAAGAAGCGCACCTTTGCGGATGCCAGGCGTCATAGTCAGAGTCAATCAGATCTCCTCTCTCAGAAATGACGGACTGAAGAAACCGCCCCAACCGGCGGTTTTTTTCTGCTGATCCGATCACTGCAACAGGATCCGGACAGTGCCGGGCCCCATGGTTCAACTGGCCGAAGACAGCCCGGCCACTCCCCGGACTTCTACTCAGCAGGAACCGGGGACGGAATCAGGCAGGGAACAGGCGTTGCCACGTCTGACCCAGGGTCTGCGGGGTAATCTCAGCCAGGAGTTCCAGTTCCGCCAGCACCGACACCTGGCCATAGGTCTCAATCGCGGCCCGATTTCCAGGATGACGAGGTCCGTTCAGCACCACCCCGAGAATCGGCAACTGCCGCGATCGCAGCGCCGCCAGGGACAGCAAGGTGTGGTTGATCGTTCCCAGGCCACTGCGGGCCACCAGCAGCACCGGTAGCTGCAGCCGATCAATCAGATCGATCACCAGCGCCTCCTCGTTCAGCGGCACCAGCAGCCCTCCGGCCCCTTCCACCACCAGGGGACGACCATCCGAGGGCGGCAGGACGAAAGCATCCAGGTCGATGCGTACCCCGTCGAGAGCTGCCGCAGCATGGGGCGAGAGCGGTTCGCGCAGGGCGTAGGTCTCAGGCCGGAAGTGATCGTCCGGTAATCCGGTCCAGGCCTGCACCCGCTCCCGGTCCCAACCCTCCAGGGTCCCCGACTGTACCGGCTTCCAGTAGCGGGCCCCCAGACCGAGGGTAACCAGGGCCGAGACCACGGTCTTGCCGACATCGGTATCGGTGCCGCTGACGAAGAACGTCGGGGGGAAAGAAAGAGAGGTCATAGCCGTTGCAGGAGCAGATATCCCGTACGGTAGGTCACCTGCCAGGGGCAGGGCCAGGCGCGGCACAGACGGCGCAGCGCCGCCGCCCCGGTACTCAGATCCGCCGCTGTGGCACCAATGGCCCGCAGACTGCGGAAAAAGTCCAGCGGATCGGCCAGGGACAGCACCCGGTCTTCAACCCGGCAGTGGCAGATCTCCCGGGGGTCGAGCCCCAGCTCGGCACCGTTCCAGGCCGGGAAGGTGAGACCGCTGTAGGGCACTGCGGCTCGCTCGCAGGCAGTCTGCCACTCGGGCAGACTGCCTGCCACCGGCGCGGCCACCAGCAGCCAGCCGCCGGGGGCCAGGGCGGCTCGCCAGCGGTTCAGCACCGCTTCCGGCTGTGGCAGCCACTGCAGGGCATAGCTACTGGCAATCAGCGCGAGACCGGCCCAGGGCAGTGGTTCCGCCCCATCCAGCACCGCCAGGGACAGACGCGGGTCCTGGGCCCAGGCCGCCCCCCGGCAGTGGTCAAGCATAGCCGGGGCGAGGTCCGTGGCATGGATTGGGCGATCGCTCAGCTGCCGCAGCAGTTCCCGGGTGAGCAGCCCCGTGCCACAGCCGATCTCGAGCACCGGGCCTGGCGGCAGCTGGGCCGACGGCAGCAGGGAGGCGAGGGTGCGGGCTACCTCGGCCTGCACAGGCGCATGACAGTCGTAGCGATGGGCCGCTGCACCGAAGCGGCGGGCTACCCGGGTTCGATCCGCACTCACGCCAGCCAGGGCTCCAGACGGACCCGGATCGGCTCCGGGCTGGCGAAGGGCAGACAGTGACCGCCATCGAACAGCCAGAAGTCCGCCCCGAGCTGCCGGGCCAGGTCCTCGGCCAGGACCGGAGATACGATGCGGTCCTGATGACTGTGGATCACCAGCCGCTGCGGAATGGCCCGCAGGGGAGCCAGGCAGAGTTCGGCCCGGTCCAGGGTCTGCAGATCCGCGTGCAGCCCTGGCACATCGGTAATCGTCGGCAGGCAGTCGGGTACCGGGTCCGGTCGCCAGCAGCGCCGCTGGAAGTCCTTGAGCAGCCCCTGGGGATCATCCAGGCAGCGCTCGAGCATTGCCGCCACGGAGCGGCGGGAGCGATCGCCTGCCTCCCCCGGCGGATGGAAGTGGGTAAAGCCGTTGAACACCACCAGACCACGGGCGGAGGCCGCCAGGGCCGGGGTGACCCGGTGCAGGCCGAAGGAGTGGGTGAACAACCAGTCGCCCCCAGTTGGCGTCGGCTGGGGCGTGCCGAAGTAGCCGAGATCATCCGCCGTCAGGGTCATTCCCCGCTGGTCGGCCCAGGTGGCCCACTCCCCCCAGACGCTGGCATCGCAGGCCCAGCCATGCAGCGCCACGATTGTCTCAGCCATCCCAGCTCTCCAGAGCCATCAGCAACCGATCGAGATGGTGCCCCTGCATTGCTGCCGAGAGCGTCAGCCGCACCCGGGCCGTCCCCTCAGGCACCGTCGGCGGCCGGATCGGAATCCCCAGGCAGCCCTGGGACTCCAGATGGGCAGCCAGGGCCAGCGCCCGAGCATCCGTGCCCACCAGAGCAGGCACGATCGCACTGGTGGAGTCGCGGCGGTCGTAACCGAGTCGCTGCAGGCCATCGCGGAGGCAGTCCGCCAGTGCGTGCAGGTGCTGGCGCTCCGCCTCCAGTTGGGGCAGCAGGGCGATCGCCGCCCGCAGGCCCGCCACCACCCCCGGCGGCAGGGCGGTGGTGTAGATGAAGCCGGGGCAGAAATTGATCAGGGTGTCGATCAGCCGCCGGGACCCAGCCACGAAGGAGCCGAAGCCGCCGCAGGCCTTACCGAAGGTACCCACCACCACATCCACCTCGGGGTTGCGGGTTGCCAGACCACTGCCCTCGGGTCCGAGAATCCCGAAGGCGTGGGCGTCATCCAGATAGAGGCAGGCGTCGTAGCGACGGGCCAGGGCAGTGAGCCGCTCGATATCGGCGCGATCGCCATCCATGCTGAACACGGTTTCGCTGACGATCCAGCGGTGGCAGTCCGCCGGAGCCTGACGCAGCAGGGCTTCCAGACGGTCGTAGTCATTGTGGGGGTAGCGCTGCCAGCGGGCCTCACTGGCCTGCACCCCCGCCAGCAAACTGCGGTGAGCCAGCCGATCGACGAAGACCCGGCAGCAGCGATCCAGCAGGGTGGGCAGGATGCTGACGTTGGCCTGGTAGCCGGAGTTGAACAGCAGCGCCGCCTCGCGATCGCAGAAGTCGGCCAGTTCCTGCTCCAGAGCCAGATGCTCCGGC
>CAWUMD010000052.1:0-12239 GCA_963923365.1 uncultured bacterium | reverse complement strand
CACATCCTTCCCTCGTACAAAACTAACCACCCCAGACTTTTCAGACAGACCCTAGAGCGACTGCAGGTAGACCAGTAGGTCCGCCATTTCCTGGGGACTGGGCTGGAATTTGGGCATCGGCGGGGTCTGGCCGCTCGTTACCTGGGTGATCAGGCCTCGGGTCGACTTGCGCGACGAGACACCCCAGAGATTCGGGCCCACCAGGCCGGTGGCCTCGATGCCGTGGCAACCGGAGCAGTTGATCTGAAAGATGGCATGCCCCCGTTCGCGATCGCCCTGGCGCTGTAGTACCTCGGTCACGTAGGGATCGTGGGGCCGCAGCTGCAGTGCAGTCGTCACCCCGACACAGACCACCACCAGCAGCAGCACCAGTCCCACCAGCAGAGAGCGGGTGAGAACCGAGGTCGGTGCCTTGGCGAGGGGCTGTTCCAGTTCCACTGGGGCTTGGGCTTGCACGGTGGGCTTTGATCCTTTGTAACGGATTCTACACGCCCCCTCAGAATCGGCTGGTCCCTGCCCACGGAACCCCACCGCCCAGACGGTAGGATGATTAGCGGTTGTGTTCCCCCTTCGCGGGAGGTGAGTGGCATGGTTGAGCCCCTTCTGTCCGGTATCGTCCTCGGTCTGATTCCCGTCACCCTGGCAGGCCTGTTCGTCGCGGCCTACAACCAGTACCGTCGCGGCAACCAGCTGGGTCTCTGATTCGGGTCCGCCGTCAACCGGCCCTCGACTACCGCAAAGCGGGTCTGAACACCCTTCAGGCCCGCTTTGCGCTTTCTGACCGCTGGAGTGGGGGGGATCAGAGCAGAGGGTTAGAATCGGGAAACTGATCGCCAACGACCGGCTAGCCCGCTCCCATGAAGAAAACCTACGACCTGCATGTTGTCGAAACCCGGCCTCTGATTACGCCGGCCGAGCTGCATGCGTCGCTGCCGATCAGTGAAACCGCCGCTGAAACAGTGACCACAGCCCGGGAAACGATCCGGGCCATCCTGCGGGGGGAGGATCGTCGCCCCCTGGTGATCGTTGGCCCCTGCTCCATCCATGACGTCGATGCAGCCCGGGACTACGGGCGTCGACTCCTACCCCTGCGCCGGGAACTGGCCGGGGAGCTGGAAATCGTCATGCGGGTCTACTTCGAGAAGCCCCGCACCAACGTCGGCTGGAAGGGTCTGATCAACGATCCGCACCTCGACGGCAGCTACGACATCAACACCGGTCTGCACCTGGCCCGCCAACTGCTGCTGGATCTGGCGGAGTTGGGACTGCCGGCCGCCACGGAGCTGCTCGATCCGATCATTCCGCAGTTCATCGCCGACGTGATTGCCTGGACGGCCATCGGGGCCCGTACCACCGAGAGCCAGACCCACCGGATGATGGCCTCCGGTCTCTCCATGCCGATCGGCTTCAAGAACGGCACCGACGGTGGCCTGAGTGTGGCCGCCAACGCCATGCTGGCGGCGGCGGAACCGCACCATTTCCTGGGTATCAACCACCAGGGGATGGCCAGCATCGTTACCACCACGGGCAACCCCGACTGCCACCTGGTGCTGCGGGGCGGCAGCAAAGGCCCGAATTACACGATCGAGCACGTTGAAGCCGCCGCCGCTCAGCTGGAGAAGCTGGGGATCAACAGTCGCGTGATGATCGACTGCAGCCACGGTAACTCCAACAAGGACTACCGCCGCCAGGTGGAGGTGCTGCGCACCGTGGCCCAGCAGGCTGCCCGCACCCCTCACCTGCTGGGGGTGATGATCGAAAGCCATCTCGTGGCTGGTAATCAGCCCCTGGGTGACGACCTCAGCCAGCTCACCTACGGTCAGAGCGTCACCGACGCCTGCGTCGACTTCCAGACCACCGAAACCATGCTGCGGGATCTGGCCGAGGCGGTGCGCGGCGCCTGCCTCGTCTAAGGCTGCAGTAGCCAGGCGGCGGCCAGGGCGGTCCCCAGGGGGACCGTCAGGTTATCGATGCCGTACCAGGACAGGGTTTCCAGGGCGGTAGCCAGCAGGGCGATCGCCAGGCTGAGGGGCAGCAGGCTGAGGCTGACTCCGTAGACCCAGGCAGCCAGCCCGAGGCAGACGGCGAAGCTGACCAGCAGCATCGTCAGGCTGCCTTCCACGCTCTTGCAGCCACCGGCGACTTCAAAGCGACGGCGCCCGTAGCGGATGCCGACCAGCGCGGCCAGGCCATCCCCCCAGGTCATGGTCAGGATGCCGATGGCGGTGAACTGGGGCTGCTGGGACCAGAAGAGCGCAATCAGAATGCCGATGCTGAGAGCGTAGAACAGCGTGCCGTAGCTTTGGCGACCAATGCTGTCAATGCCGGGGATGACCGGCAGCAGGTAGGAGGTGAGGGTCACCCCGACAAACAGTGCCGAGGCCATCAGCCCGACCCAGGCGGGAATCCCCAGCCACCAGGCCAGGAGGATGACGTTGCCGGTGCCGATGTGGACAATCTTGCGCACCGTCTCGTTGCTGATGTTGGGGCGACGGCTGACGCCGTAGGCCAGCCCGGCCACGCAGACCAGCCAGAGGCTGACGATGCTGATCTGCAGCGGGAGCCCGGCAGGTGGGCGCAGAGGGCTCATCAGGGCAGCTCCCGCATCGGCAGGGGAGCGGGCGGTTCCGCCAGCATCAGTCGGATGAATCCGGCGGTCGGCACCGCCAGCACCACCCCCAGCACGCCTCCCACCTGGGCCCCCAGCAGAATCGAGAGCAGAATCCAGACTGGGTGAACGCCTGTGAGCTGCCCGAACAGCCGCGGGGCGAGCACATTCTCAATTGCCTGATCCACCAGCAGACAGCCGACCAGAGCCCGGAGTCCCATCCAACCGTTGGAGAGGCCCAGGATGGCGCTGATGATCCCGATGCCGATCGGGCCACCGAAGGGCAGCAGCGCCAGCAGCCCCACCCCCAGCCCGAACAGCAACCAGAACTCGACCCCGAGCACCAGCAGCGTCAGGGTAACGCCTGTGCCGATCAGGCTGGCCAGGGTGATCTGGCTGGTGAGGTAATTGCGGAAGCTGAGGCTGAAGGCATCGCGCACCCGCTGTCGCCGTCGCCGGGGAAACCAGCGGAAGAGGCTGTCCCAGAAGCTATCCCCCTGGAGCAGTAGGTAGAAGGTGAAGATCAGCGTCAGCAGGGTCTGGAAGATACCGTTGGCGGTGGTGAGCAACAGGTCCAGCAGCCGGGATGAGAAAGTCTGCAGCTGGACCGAAAGGGCATTGCCGAGGTTGGTCAGCAACTGGTCGAGATCCACCGGCAGCCGCTGCAGCAGTGGGTTCTGACGCAGTTCCATCAGCTTCTGCACCCCCGCTCCGACCCAGGTGGGCAACACCTGGGCCAGCTGCTCCACCTGGTGGATTACCAGGGGCACCACGGTCAGTCCGGCCAGCGCCAGCAGCCCGAGGATGGCCAGCACCACCAGGGCGATCGCCAGGGTGCGGGGCAGCCGCCAGCGCTCCAGCAGCCGTACCGGGAAGTCGAGGATGAACGAGAGGATCGCCGCTGCCAGGAAGATCGACAGGGGGGTACGCAGGGTATCCACCACCACCCAAAGACACCAGGCATTCAGAACCAGGAACGGCAGCAGCAGAAAGGGCTGGGACTGACGCAACAGGGCGACGACACTCTGGCGACGGCTCACGGTGACAGGGGGCGACGACCCTAACATCCTAGGGGCAGCCTGCGCCTCAGGGCAGTTCTGCCACCTCGTCTTCCATCAGGTGTTCCTGCTGAGGATCCATCTCGTCCAGTTCCTCCACCAGGCTGTCCTCCAGTTCCTTGACCGGGAAGCGATTGATCGCCACCAGCGCAGCGATCGACGTCCGCTTCAGCTCGGTGCTGATGAAGGGCATATGCGGCACCTGGGCCAGCAGATCGACGGTGCGCCGCAGCACCCGCACGATATCGCCATCATCCAGACTGGTGCGGCTGCAGAGATCGCTCCAGCTTTCCCCCTGGGCCCAGGCTTCCACCAGGCCGGTCAGTTCCGGTTCATGCCAGACCGGAATCATCAGGCCCCGCTTGTACTGCTCCTTGAGCAGCTGCTTGCGCAGACCCCGCAGCCCCTCCAGGGCCTCCTCGGTCCCAGCGGACATCCGGTAGTCGCTCCACAGATCCGGACGGGAGACCTCCGTCGCCAGGGCCATGGCCACCGCCGCGAACTGGTGGGGCTCCAGCTCATCCATCTCACCGGACATCAGCGCCAGCCCCAGCCAGAGTTCGTTGTCCCCACGCAGGGCGGCAACGTTCTCACCCATCTCGGTGGGTTTGAGATCCCGCAGGCAGGCAAACACCCCGAGAATCTCCATCAGTTTGAGGAATTCCTGCCAGTGGCGCTGGTAGAGATCCGCCAACCGCTCCTCCCGTTCGCGAATCTCGTCCTCGATCCCCTCGATGCGCTGGCGGCGTTTCTTCAGCTGCTTGCGATTCTGCCAGCGGTGGGCCGGATGCTCCCGCAACTGCTCCTCGACCATCGCCACCCGGGCGGTCTGCTCCTGCACTGCCGCCGATTCCTCGGTCGGCGGGGCCGTCAGGGGGTGACGCTGACTCAGTTCCCAGAGTCGCTCGGCAATCCAGGCGGTGCCCTCGTCGCCACTGCAGTGCTGACCCAGACGCTGCAACCGCTCCGGGATCGGCAGAAAGTCGACCGCACTGATCCGGCTCAGTTCCGGATGCAGCCCGACGACGTCATGGCTGCTGCAGACGAACCAGCGGTTGTCCTGGGTGAGGCAGAGCAGCCAGGGGAACTGACCGCTGCCGGCCACCTTGGCCACCAGCACCGCGGGCAGGGGCTCATGCACTTTCACGTGCTTGCCCTTGAGCGTCAGAATGGTGCCCGCCACCGCGAACTGCAGCGCCTGGAACATCTCCTGGGATAACCCAGACTCCGCCTGCTCCTGCAGGTACTGCAGCGCCCGGCGCTCCTCCCGCAGCCAGCCCTGGATCTTCTCGTACTCATCGAGCAGGTCCCAGTCGACCTCACCAACCTCAGCCCGGACCCGCTCCAGTTCGGCGGTCATCTCGGCGATCGCCGCCCGTTCCGGCTTCAGCGACAGCGTGGCCAGATAGCGTCCGAAGCTGCGCTCCACCAGTTCCCGGGCCTCCTGCAGGGTGTGCTTCTGCAGCAGGTTGAGGACCATGCCGTAGCTGGGGGTGAACTGGCTCACCAGCGGGTCCGGCCCGGCGGTAGCCAGGTGGGCCGCCTCCTTGGCTCCCTCGAAGCGTGACTGGACCGCGACCACATAGCCCTGGACGTCGAGGCCCCGGCGACCGGCCCGGCCCGCCATCTGCAGAAACTCCGAGGGCATCAGCAGCCGGTGGCCGCTGTCGGTGCGCTTGGAGAGGCTGGAGATCACCGTGGTGCGGGCGGGCATGTTGATCCCCGCCGCCAGGGTCTCGGTGGCGAACACCACCTTCACCAGCCCCTCCTGGAACAGTTCCTCAATCAGTCCCTTCCAGGCGGGCAGCACCCCGGCGTGGTGGGCAGCGATGCCCCGGTAGAGCGGCTCCACATGGCCCTTGCGGGCGGCTTCCGGGTTCTGGCGCAGGAATCCGTCCACCCGGGCCCGCAGCCGCAGGGACTCGGCAGCACTGAGCAGGTTGAGACTGCCGCAATCGACGACCGCCTTGTCACAGCCGCGGCGGCTGAAGATGAAATAAATCGCGGGCAGCATATCCCGCTGCTGCAGCTGACTGAGCACGAAGCCCATCGCCGGCACTTCCGGACGCTCCCGGCCCTTGCGATCGCGGCTGACCTTGCGCTTGACCCGGAAGTTGGGGTGGATGTCCGTGCCACGGTCGTCGAGCAGCGGATAGAGCCCGGTGGCCGCGGCGAAGCTGAACTGCAGGGGAATCGGCCGGTAGTCGGAGTAGATGCGCTCCGTCGGTCCGTGCACCTGATCGATCCAGTCCGCCAGCTGCTCGCTGTTGGCCACCGTCGCCGACAGCCCCACCAGTTGAATCTGGGGCGGGCAGTAGATAATCGACTCCTCCCAGACCGTGCCCCGCTGCTGGTCGTTCATGTAGTGGCACTCATCGAGCACCACCGCCTCCACGTCCTGCAGCGAGGTTCCCATCTCGCCGATACGGGTGCCGTAGAGCATGTTGCGGAAGATTTCCGTGGTCATCACCAGAATCGGCGACTCCCGGCTGATCGAGGTATCGCCGGTGAGCAGGCCGACCCGGTCGGCGCCGAACTGCTCGCGGAAGTCCCGCAGCTTCTGGTTGGAAAGAGCCTTGAGGGGAGTGGTATAGAAGACCCGCTTGCCCCGGCTCAGGGCCCGGTGAATGGCGTACTCGCCCACCAGGGTCTTGCCGCTGCCGGTGGGGGCGCAGACCACGACCGAGCGCCCCGCATCCAGGGCCGCAATCGCCTGCTTCTGAAAATCATCCAGGGGGAAGGGGAAGAGGCGATCGAGATCGAGGGAAGGGGCGGTCGTCACGGGCATCCGGGGGGCAGGTCCTTCAATTCTAGTTTTGGTGGTCGGTCGGCTTACCCTGGGGAGACGCCGCCTTCTGCCCCACCCCATGCGCACCATCGCTGAGATCAACGACCGGATCCAGGACGGCACCGTCGTCTGCTGGACCGTAGAGCAGGTGAAGGCGGCGGCAGACGAGCTGGGGGTGGCGGCGATCGCCCGACAGGTGGACGTGATCGTCGCCGGCACCTTCGAACCGATGGAGGCCTCCGGTGCCGTTCTCAACCTCGGCCAGACCGACCCTCCCCTGCGGATGCGCCAGTGCTGGGTTGACGACGTCCCCGCCTACGCCGGATTCGGCGCGGTGGACCTCTACCTGGGGGCTGCCCAGCCCAGCGACGATCCCGAGTCGGAGCGGGGCGGCGGTCATGCGATCGCCGATCTGATCGCCGGTCGAAGCCTGCGCCTGCGGGCCACCGGCCAGGCCAGCGACTGCTACCCCCGCGCCAGTTTCGAAACGATGATCCACAGGGATCGGATCAACCAGTTCTACCTGTTCAACCCGCGCAATCTCTATCAGAACTTCATCGTCGGCGTGAATGGCGGCGAGCAGCCCCTCTACACCTATCTGGGCCCGCTGCAGCCCCGCCTGGGCAACGCCGTCTACGCCAGCCCCGGCGCCCTGGCTCCGCTGCTCAACGATCCCTACCTGCGGGCGATCGGCATCGGCAGCCGCATTCTGCTGGGCGGGGGTGAGGGCTACATCGCCTGGGAAGGCACCCAGCACTTTCCCCTGCAGAAACGCCTGCCCAACGGCACACCGGTAGGCCCCGCTGCCACCGTTGCCCTGATCGGCGATGCCCGCGGTATGTCGGCGGACTGGGTCCGGGGTTGCTGGTTCCACCGCTATGGCCCCTCGCTGATGCTGGGGATTGCCGTGCCCTTTCCGGTCCTCGACGAAGCCGTCGTTCAGGCCTGCGCTGTCCGCGACAGTGAACTGGTGGCACCGGTGGTGGATTTCTCGATTCCCCGGCGGGTACGGCCCACCTTCGGCCTGGTCAGCTACGAGCAGCTCAAGTCCGGCAGCATCACCATCGACGGGCGGCGGGTGCGCACCGCCCCCCTGGCCAGTCTGGCCCGCAGCCGGGCGATCGCCCGGCTGCTGCAGGAGCAGATCTCCCAGGGTCGGTTCCGACTCAGTGAGCCAGTCGCTCCGCTCCCCCTCGAGCGCCGCTTCATCCCCCAGGACAACCGTGGGGAACTGCGCTACGAAGACGATTAACCCGGAAGCGGCGGGCAAACTAACGGCGAGCGATCATCCCCGGAATCGCCCGTCTTCCAGCCCGATGAGGGTGCCATCATGCCGAGCGGTGTCTTTCAACTGGTGATCTATTACGCCAACGGTTCGGCGGAAACCTACGCCCTGCAGGATGTAGCCCCTACCCATCCGCTGCGCTCCGCCCTGCTGCGGCAGTTGCAGCAACCCTGGCTACTGCTGGATCTGCCAGATGAGACCGTACTGATCAACACCAGCCAGGTCACCCATCTCGAGGTCCGACCCGCCACCGCTAATGATGGCGTGAGCGGAATTCCGGCGGAACGGGTCACGGCCCTCAGCCGGGTCGGGCGCTGACTACCAACCCGCCAGCTTACGCTTCAGCTGTTCCACCTCGGCCCTCAGATCCGCCAGATCCTGGCGCAGGCTGGGGGCTTCGCTGTCGAGGGCATAGAACTCACCCAGGGCCTGCTGCACCAGTTGGGGCAACGTCTCCCCCTGGCGGTCCGCCAATTCGTGCAGACGGGCCTGCCAATGACGGGGGGTCCGAACCAGCATCAGGGTGTCCGGCTGCAGGTCCCGCTGGCGCAGACGCTGCACCAGATGGTCACGCTGTTCCCCATCCGCCAGCAGGTGCTCGATCGCCGCCTCCAGCAGATCCCCGACGCTCACCCCCTGATCCCGACAGAAGCGCTCCAGGTCGGCGCTGTCCCCTCCCCGGGTCAGACTGGTTTCCCGCAGGGGGCTGGGAGAGCGGCGATCGCGATTGCGCAGGCGGTCGAAGGCGTCGGTCATAGCGGTTGGGGATCGTGGGGTTTACAGCGGCAGCTTGTCGATGATCGCCTGGAACGGGTGCTCCAGATCGGCCTGTCCCAGCACCGTCAGGGTCACGCCCTGATCGATGGCTTTCTTGTACTGTTCCGATTCGAGGATGGACGGCAGCACCGGAACGTCGGCAGCCACGGTCCGCATCCCCTCGATCGCCTTCTGACTCTGACGGGCCTGGGTGCGTCCCAGCCAGCGATCGCGGAAGGGCAGCACCCCGAGAATCTCGCCCCGGAAAGCCTCGATCTCATTCAGGTCGTTGACCATGTCCAGCGTGCGCAGGAGCGAGTTCAGGCCCTTCGACGAGGCTTCCGCCGGCACGATCAGATAGTTCGCGGCCCCGATCGCCGTCAGACTCAACTGCGATCGCTGGGGTGGGGCATCAATGATGCAGACATCGAACCGTTCCGCCAGCGGATCCAGTCGACGTCCCAGCACCACCGCACCCATCCCGCTGGTGGCCAGGAAATCCTGGGCACTGTCGAGGCCATCATCCGCGGGGATCAGGGCCAGATTGCCCCCCAGGTCAGCGACACAGTCGAGGGCAGCCACCTGGCGCCGCAAGAGTTCCAGCAGCGTCGCCTGCTCGGCGGCCAGATCCAGACCGAGATAGAAGGTGAGACTGGCCTGGGGGTCGGCGTCCACCATCAGGACCCGTTTCCCCCGGGCCGCCAGCAGCCGCCCCAGGAAGATGGAAGTGGTGGTTTTACCCTGTCCGCCTGACAGAGAGGCACAGGTAATTGTCAGCACGCAACCACACCCTGCGGAAAGCCGAAATTATAGACCAGGTCTTGGCGCTCGCCCCTGGCCGCTGTTATCCTTGGGCGACACGTTCACGACCCACCGCCGCTCCTCGGCTGAACGGTATGCTGGATCTCCGGCAGGAGCTGCTCATTCGAGTCAGATGTCCGAGTCCTTCACAAAAATCAGCTACAGCACCATGAACACCGAGTCCAAAGTCCCCGCATCTCCGGTCACTGAGACCGTCGAACTGGAAGCCGGCAGCGGCCTCGACGTCAATACCGATAACGGTGCACCTCTGGCCCTGCCGACCGAAGGCTCTACCTCCGAAATCCTCAGCCAGATTCTCGAGTACCTGTCCCTGGATAAGGCCCTCGAACTGTTCAACGAGTACAAGCAACCGATCACCACCGCAGGTCTGCTGATCGGGGGCATCATCGTCCTCAAGGTCGCTCTGGCGATCCTCGGTGCGATCAACGAAGTTCCCCTGCTGGAGCCCACCTTCGAAATCGTCGGTCTTGGCTATAGCGCCTGGTTCATCTACCGGTATCTGCTTCAGGCCCAGACCCGCAGCGAGCTGCTGACCAACATCAAGGATCTGAAGAACTCCATCCTCGGCAAGTAATTTCGGAGCCGCCTCCGAAATCGAGGGCGCCCTCCCCCGGGAGGCGCCTTTTTCATGCTCCTGCGGCAGAAAAGCCCTGCTGTCGCGGAGAAACGGGATTTGATAACCTAGTCCAAATAAGCCTTTAGCAACGGTAGACGAGTGGATATCCAACTGGGACGCGGCAAGACTGTTCGCAGAGCGTACGGCATTGATGAAATCGCCCTCGTACCGGGCCGTCGCACCATCGACCCCAGCCTTGCCGATACCCGCTGGTCCATTGGCGGCATCGAACGGGAGATCCCGGTGATCGGCAGCGCCATGGACGGCGTGATCGACGTCAAGATGGCGGTCGAGATGTCGAAGCTGGGCGCCCTGGGCGTGCTCAACCTGGAAGGGGTCCAGACCCGCTACGAGGATCCTGAGCCGATCCTTGATGAGATCGCCTCGGTCGGCCCCACCGAGTTCGTCCCCCTGATGCAGAAGCTCTACTCCCAGCCCGTCCGGGAAGACCTGATCCAGAAGCGCATCCAGGAAATCAAGGCCCAGGGCGGCATTGCCGCCGTCAGTGCCACCCCTGCCGGTGCCGCCCGCTTCGGTAAGGCTATTGCGGAAGCCGGTGCCGACCTGGTCTTCATTCAGGCGACGGTGGTCTCCACCGAGCACGTCAACCCCGACGGGGTTCCGGCCCTCGACCTGGCGAAGTTCTGCGCCGAAATGCCCATGCCCGTGGCCCTGGGCAACTGCGTCACCTACGATGTCGCCCTGGAACTGATGCGCGCCGGTGCCGCCGCGGTCATGGTCGGCATCGGTCCCGGTGCCGCCTGCACCTCCCGTGGGGTCCTCGGGGTCGGGATTCCCCAGGCGACGGCCGTCTCCGACTGCGCCGCTGCTCGCGACGACTTCCAGAAGGAAACCGGCAAGTACATCCCGGTAATCGCGGACGGCGGTCTGGTGACCGGCGGTGACATCTGCAAGTGCATCGCCAGCGGTGCCGACGCCGTGATGATCGGCTCGCCCTTCGCCCGGGCGAAGGAAGCACCAGGCCGGGGCTTCCACTGGGGTATGGCCACCCCCAGCCCTGTGCTGCCCCGCGGCACCCGCATCCGGGTTGGCACCACCGGTACGATCGAGCAGATCCTGCGGGGTCCTGCCGGTCTCGACGACGGCACCCACAACTTCCTGGGCGCGCTGCAGACCAGTATGGGCACCCTCGGTGCCCGCACAATCAAGGAAATGCAGAACGTCGATGTGGTGATCGCCCCCTCTCTGCTCACCGAAGGCAAGGTCTACCAGAAGGCCCAGCAGCTGGGTATGGGCAAGAAGTAGAAGCCAGACGGTCTGGCGTTGCCCGGAGAATTGTCCGGCCGACGCTGGGCAGTCGGTTTTTCCCGCCCTAGAATGGAGCTAGCGGAGACGAAAGTTTCCGTTCACTCCTCACACCACATTTCGCCCGGGCCTCGGTCCGGGCGTTTATTATTCCTTGCTTCAGACCGGGTGCCTGCCGCTATCGCTGGCGCTAGAATGTCGAGAAACCCTAGGGAAAGGTTTGAGAGCATGTCAGCAGCTGCCGCTGTTACGGATGCATCCTTCAAGCAGGACGTACTGGAGAGCGAACTCCCCGTCCTCGTCGATTTCTGGGCTCCCTGGTGTGGCCCCTGCCGGATGGTCGCCCCGGTCGTTGATGAAATTGCCCAGCAGTACGATGGTCAGGTGAAGGTCGTCAAGGTCAACACCGACGAGAATCCGGGCGTCGCCAGCCAGTACGGCATCCGCAGCATCCCCACCCTGATGATCTTCAAGGGCGGGCAACGGGTCGACATGGTGGTCGGTGCCGTACCGAAGACCACCCTGGCCAACACCCTTGAAAAGTATCTCTAACCCTTCCGGCACCTAGCCCCAGGGATCTGAATCACGGTGAAAGCCCTGCTTCCAGGCTGGAAGCAGGGCTTTTCTGACGAGCCCCCTTCCCCTCAGGGGCGATCGCTGAGCACCGGTCGGGACTGCATAGCCGTGATCGGGTCGAGGGTGGCGATCGTCAGCACCTGGGGGGGGGTGGCATCGGCCGGATAGAGCAGACGGACCCGCACCTTCCGCTCCTGATTCGGGAGCAGGGTCAGCTGTAGCAGGTTATCTCCCTGCTGGCCGCGATTCTGAACGATATGCAGATAGCGGGTCTGGGGATTCCCCCGTTCATCGGTGTAATCCAGCCGCAGCGGTCCCCGATAGAACACCCGATCCTGCGGGCTGGTGAGAAACCGCAGACCGGGGCCCTGATCCTGCTTGAGCGGGGTCTGAAAGCGCAACGCCACTGTCTGCGCTGCGTTGGTGCGGTTCACCAGGGGCAGGGTGAGGTCGTACTCGATGCC